>JAFGQK010000136.1 GCA_016935735.1 Spirochaetales bacterium
CTTCTTCTTCATTCAGTGTTTTCCGTGTATTCAGTGGTTCTATTTTTTATGTCAAGTAGTTTTGCCTGTTTTCGAATTCCCCCCCTACCAATCAGGATGATATGTAATATTCCACAGTATCCTGAGTTGATACCATTACCTTACTATGAGGATACGGTATTTTTGACATACTTTGTATCATAATTCAATATTGTATTAAATAATATCTTTAATACATTCTCCACTTTTTATCTCTTCAATCAATTCATTCATAAATCTGGCAGCGGGAGCTCCGTCTATAATATCATGGTCAAATGATACGGTCAGACATAAATAGTTACACTTTTTATTCTTTTCAATAGTTTTTTCAATAATACTTCCAACAGAAAGTAATACAGTTGCAGTTCCATGCGGAATCACCCAAATCGGATTCTTACTGAACATCCCTACTGATGTAATACAAAGCTTACCGTATTTAGTTCCCATTCTTATATTTTTATCAGCAAACTTCACAAAAGTCTTGAGGAGAAATCCGGGAATAAACCTGAGTACTCTATTATTGGTAAGATTTCCAAACTCTTCTTTTTCTTGAGCAACTTTTTGTGCTTTTCGTATTTCGGCATTTATTTGATATATTGTTTTTCCAGCTACATCTCGAAGAACCATTGGTTCCGGGATAAAATCATCCCCGATTTTTCTTTCAACAAGAATACTTATAATTATTTCATCCAAAAAAACATGTTTATTCCCTGCAATAAATGAATTGAAAGCCGGATAGTTCAAAATCACCTTTGAAAGAGACTTTGCTAAATATCCGGTGAATGAAAGTTTCTCTCCATCTTTTTGCTTATACTTTTCTAAAACAGTCAAAGGCAAAGATACATCAATTTCCGTGAAAAAGTGTATTGTATTCTTTTGCCTTGTAACCGCAGCGGATGCTCTCACCATTTTCCTGAGTAAGTTCACTTTTTTTATTTGGTAAGATACGATATCTTTCATGTTGTCATAATCCTGTACTATTAAAATATATAGAATATACCAAAAATATTGCTTAATCAAGGGAGGACAACCGGTTATCCAG
Organism: Spirochaetales bacterium; assembly: GCA_016935735.1. Lineage (GTDB taxonomy): Bacteria > Spirochaetota > Spirochaetia > SZUA-6 > JAFGRV01 > JAFGRV01. The sequence goes on from JAFGQK010000136.1 coordinate 1,061, forward strand.
GCAATCCCGCACAGATACTGCAGCGCCATCATTTTATTTTATTCTAAAACTTTTTTCTAAGATTGATACCAAGGACGGATTCCACATACCGGATTTTTGCCGGGGAGAACAGGTTTCGTTTCACCAGCCAGTTCTGGAGTGTAAACAGGAACTTCCACATAGCCCTGGATGATTCGCCCCTCCGCACCATGGCGGCAAAATCTTTTAGAAATGGATTAATACCATTTCGCCTGATATCCAGTACCATCATCACCTGCACAAGAATGCAATTGGTCACAGCAGGATGAGAATCCTTATAAGGGATAATACCCCCGTCAGCCAGTTCTTTTCTGATACTTTCTGCGTTATAATCCATAACATGGAGCGGCGCCAGTAACCGTGGAACAGGTGTTTGGGGACTTTCTGATACATTCCAGAACCGGGACATGAAATAGTCATCATACCCGGGGGAATGAAAAAAATCCGGTATCCAGTTTTTCCGCAATTCGCTTTCCGGCAGTTCATAGAACATGAAATAGGGCTGGCCGGGGGCTGCACCGCAGACAACCAGGGGTATATCCTTTTCCACGGCAGTTTGCAGGCATTTCCCGTGTATGAAAGGATTACAGACATCACATACGGATTTGATATATCCTTCTTTCTGTACATGGGCAAAGAGTCCGGAATAAAACCGTCTGAAGAACTCCCTCCCCGGTGCGATGACGAGTAACTCAAAATCAAAATGATTCTTAAGACGATTGAGGTTTGTCCTGGCTTTCTTTGATTCAAAGGGGGTGGAGACATTGATACCGAGTACCTTCATCTTTTTCTGAACGGTTAAATATTTAAGCAGGTAAGAGGAATCCTTCCCCCCGGAAAGGGAAAGAACCAGATCATAGGGGTGCCTGCCCCGTATGGATTCAAGATAATCCTCAAACCCGCTGAACAGTGCCGCTTTTTTCCCGCCGGTAACATGAAAACGGCTCTCCCAGTCATCACCGCGGCGGCCTGAACAATAATCACATACATTCCCGGAATCAATGAATACATCCGGAACCCTTTCATCGATCAAACATTTTCTGCATGCTTTCATATAGTTAATCCCGATTATAACCACCCGGATCATATCATACAAGTGGTATTGCCTGATTTGCAGGAATTCTCAATAGGGAGTTTTTTGAGCAGGTAAGAAACTACGGATTATTCAGAGAGGACTAATATGTTCAGATGAAGGATGAAGAATCTCTCTATTTTATTGATACTGGATAATTTCTATTAAAAAGTATATAGTATAGAATGATTTGAAATAGTTAAAAAGAGGAAGGAACCCGGGATGGGTAATATAACACTTGACTATAAAGGATGGGAAATTTTTATATTGGAGGGGGATTATTGTGAAAACGGCAAGCCAACGGAAGAAGCGGAAAAACTTTACACCGGATTAATCGAATCCCGGGATACACTCAAGGTTTATGCAGCATCCAGGTTACTGGACCTGTATAATGAAACCTGGATTGATGATGAGATAGGAAAACTGGATGAAGCAGGATTCATGAACCGGCTGGTAAATCCTTCGATGACTCTTTATAACGAGGCCGGCTGTGCTGTTGTTTATTTTAACGACTCTGATATGTTTGCCGGTCATTATATTGAGATTTCCATTGAAGACGGGAAACCAGTGAATGCCGGTTTAGCCGGTTGAAGAAACGATGAATATCTGCCTGATTCTTTCCACGAACAGGACATACCGGCTCGCTGTGGAGAAGAAGCATCCGTATTCTTCCTATGCGCCCGCTACCCTTGAACGGCTTGTCTCCTTACTCCCCAATGAACTGGATAGTACCGCAACAGTTATCGATCTGAACAGGGAGTTCCTTCCAAAAAATATGACCTGCTATGATCTGGCGGGGATAAGCACGGTTACCTGTGGTGCAACCTATGCATATAAATTAGCCGATACTCTAAAAAGACTGGGGGTGACTGTTGTTCTCGGGGGGTCGCATCCGACCGCATGCCCGGATGAAGCACAGGAGCATGCCCATTCCGTTGTCGTGGGGTATGGTGAAACAAGCTGGCCACAACTTATCCGGGATTTTGCATCCGGTAAACTGAAAAAAAGGTACACGGATTTTGCCAATCCATTTACCAGCCGTCATATCCCTTTTAACCGGAAGATTCACAAAGGAAAAGGATATTTTTTTAACCGTTGTATCGAATACAGCCGGGGATGTCCGAACGCCTGCGATTTTTGCGTGGTCTCATGTATTAACAAGAACACCATCTATACAAAAAGTACTAAAGACACGATGAAAGATGCTGCTGCCTGCGGAAAGAGTGTCCTGTTTTTGGACAGTAATTTTACAGAGAATCTCAAGCATAACAAGGAATTGCAGGAAGCGTTAAAAAAAGCAAAAATAAGGTGGTATGCGTCAAGCACCCTTAAATTCTCCGCTGACCCGGGATCGGTGACAATGGCAGCGGCATGCGGCTGCGGCGGATTGCTTATAGGATTCGAAAGTATAAACACAGGTTCATTACAGATGAGTAACAAGACTTTTAACTCCCCTTCTCATTACAGGGAAATAATAAAGCGGCTTCATGATCACGGGATGCGTATTCTCGGTTGTTTCGTGTTTGGTCTTGAAGATGACGGTCCCGGCATATTTGAACGGACAGTCGATTTCGTCCAGAAGTCCCGGGTCGATATTGTCCGTTATGCGATCGCCACCCCGTTCCCGGGTACCCGGTTTTATCAACAAATAAAAGAGCAGAACAGATTCATTGAAACGGACTGGGAACTCTACGATACAGAGCATGTTGTATTCAGACCGCGCAAAATGACTCCCCGCCAGCTCCGGGAAGGGTATTACAACGCATACCGTGATACCTACCGGTTTACCAGTATCATCAAAAGGCTTTCCGAAAAATTTTCGCTTATCACCTTTTTTGCAAATCTCGGATTCCGGAATATTGCATATACATTATAGCTATTGTTTTACGTTTTTCATAAACCATTAAATCATTTTCAGCCTCAAAAAGAAAGATGGTGATCTCCCATTAGTAGGAGAAATGAGTGTTAAGCCCCGGGACATCAGGGCAATGTCTCTACACTCACAAACGATATCATCGTTTCCGGGTACGTGATGGTGAATTCGAACTCACCCAGGTTTGTGTCCCCGGTGTTCATGTGAAGATCGAGTGAAAAATTTGCTCCCACTCTTACGGACATGCCGCCATAATATTCGATGCAATAACCTATACCCGTACAGCCCGGTGGTGTAAGCCAGGCATTCCCTGCCCCCGGAGGTAACGATGTGGTGGTCAATGGAAAGATGGTCGTCGTCGCCGGCACCGATGTTGTGGTTCCTGAATAGATTTTTACCGTAAAGCCCAAAGCCGAATGGTTTATCCCGATTGTATTGCCGTATATATCGCGCAGGTCATCGACCGAAAGACCGAAATACGCCTGGCCGGGATCACTTCCGGCTGATATTGCATGAAAGGTTATTCTTAACGGGATCAAATTAGTGCTTCCGGGAATACCATTTTTACTGGATCCGGTGATTTTTACCGTACCCGGTGTTCCGGAATCTATCGTTATATCGAGGTCACCCGGCCCCCCGGTTGGTGCCATAGTCGGTGTAGGTACCGGCGTTGGTGCAGGTATTGGGGTGAGTGTAGGCCATGGTACAAATGTCGGCCACCATCCCCATGTCGTTGTGGTTGTCCCCGGTTCAGGCGTCGGCCACCACCCCCATGTCGTTGTGGTAGTTTGCCCAGTTGATGTTGTGGTGGTTGAAGCGAAAGCACCATAAGTTATAATACTCAAGATCAATAAAGTGAAATAAATTTCTTTCATTTCTTTTTACCTCCGATTTATCAATTGTTTTCTTATATAATATTACTTTTCATAGCATTAAAGTTAAATGCCAGAACCATTAAAAAATAATTCATATTTTATGTCAATCAGTCATTTACCGGAACCCTTATAAGATTTCTATACTAAGGTATACGAAAGAAGAAATCCAATGTTTTTTATGATTATAGTCTCACCGGAAATTTCTGCATAAGTTACATAGTTACAAGGTGGGAATTTAATATCGGGCAAGCCCTATTGATAAAGAAAAATAAGTAACCACTGAACATTCGGAAAACACTGAATGAAGATAAATTATATTCCCGGTCTTTATTTCCGTGACTTCTGTGTTTTCAGTGGTTTTAAAAACATATTACGTTGTTCGCACTCTTTTTCTTAATTAAGATGATATGAGTACGATTTCATAAACTGATTTTTGATTATTTAATGATTTTACGGATTAAAAGAGGTATTTAAGCTATGGATTTCGCGGATTATACGGATTGCTAATTATAATAAATTGGCCTGGAATAGATAAATGGTGCCTTATGAGTATGGAGAAACCAAACATGAAACAACACAAGTAGCACCAATTCAATTATTTGAAGAAGAAAAATCGACATTTATTCTACTTCCACCGGAACGATTTGAGGTACCTGTCTGGAAAGTAATAACCGTTCACCGGGATCGGTTCTTCTCATTTGAAGGTAAATACTATGCGATGTCCTATATTCTCTGAGAGAATATATTTCTAACATCTGCGAGAACTCATCGGTTGACAATGAATAATGAGTATACATATGAGTTCTTTGTAGAATCGATAGGCGCAACCGCATGCCATATCCCATTTCCCCAATATCCGGGGATCCATACACCGGAGGTGTTAACACTGTGCCCGCCTGCGTATACATCCGAACTTGAAACCACCAGGCTGAGTACATTCGATGATTGATCGGGGGTGATTGGGGGGAGTTCGTGCCACACACCATTCTTCCAGTACCCCGGTACCTGGATATTCGATGTATTCATGCAGTTCCCACCAATATATACATCCGTTCCTGCCAATGCTATGCAGGAAACAAATGAGTTCTTATTCGCATCAAGGGAGGGGAGTTCGTACCACGTATTGTTCAACCAATATCCCGGGATATGGACATTCGATGAATTAACACAATATCCCGCAACATATACGTCAGAGTCCGTTACCGCAATGGCCCGGACATAGGAATTTTTTGTTGCATCAAGCTGGGAAAGCGGATTCCAAACCCCGTTCAGCCAGTACCCGGGGACTAATATGTTCAATGAATTTTTACAACACCCCGCAACATAGATGTCAGTATCAACAACACATAAACCTCTGACATCAGAGTCTTTAGCAGCGTCCAATGCTGGAAGAGGATGCCATATCCCATTTAACCAATATCCCGGCTCACTGGTAAAAGTAGAAGAATTACCGCAAACTCCTGCGGCATAGATATCCAGGTTTACTATCTGAAGGCAGCGTACAGATCCTTTCTGACTCTCGTCAGGTGAGGGAAGAGGGACCCATATTTTGTTCAGCCAATAGCCCGGACTTCCGGAGGAGTAACCTCCCGCATAAATATTTCCCTTTGAAACAATTAATTGGTTTACAGCGCTGTTGATGTCTTCAGCTATGACTGGAAGTTTATTCAACGTTTCATTTACCCAGTATGCAGGCATTTGAATGTCAGAAACATCCGTACTTAGACCCGCCGTATAGACTGTCAGGTCTGATTCGGATCCGGAATCTGGTACAGGACAACCAAGGAAAACGCCAAGCATGAATAAACCGATAAGAAAAAAAAGATGCTTCATAGACTTCATTTATCACTTTCCTCCTTGAAATTTGTTATAGAATAAATAGTAATAAAAGTTTCAACTGCCATTTATCTGGCAAGGTCGTTACTATTCATCAGGTGAAAAGAGGCATTTAATAACATGTAAACTGATAATCCTTTTTGTGCAGGATGCTTATAAATTATCAGTAAAACTCTATTACTTGAAACTATGTTACAGTAAAAAATGAAAGAGGTCAAGAAAAAAACAAAAAAAAATAAGCATATAATTGAACGGGCAAAATCATACAGAAAAGAACGAAAAATGAGTGATTCTAAGCTTGAAAAAATGTCTGTGAGTGGCTTTAAAAACCTATTCCGGTGTTTGCACCCTACAAAAAAGGTTTGACAAAAAAAGGAGATACAGGATAAGATGAAGTCCCACAACCTTATCAGAATTTAAAACATGTGGGCTAACCGTGTTTTGCACATTCCTTTATAATGTCAACTATCTCCCCGGTGCCGTCGCGCTGTTTAAGCCTGTCACTCATTTCCTTTGCCCGTATATAATAGCCGGGATCTTCCCGGATGGCTTCCAGTGCCCGGCAAAGCCGTTTAACGGAGAGGGATTGCCGGGGCACGGGAGACGGGCCAAGACCGAGCCTGTATACCCGGTGTCCGAAATAATACTGATCGATCAAATGGGGGACGATTATCTGCGGAACCCCGGCAATAGCGGCACTGTGTGTGGTGCCTGCACCGCCATGATGAACTATCTCTGTCATCCGGGGAAAAAGGAGAGAGTGCGGCGTGTGCCCGGTGGTAATAATATTTTTTTCACGGATTACGTACCGTTCCCTGCCTGTCCAGTGTGTATAGAGAACGGCCCGGTTCCCTGTTTTTCTTATTGCTTCCAGCACAATGGAAACAATACGGTCCGGCCGGGGAGTGAGCATACTGCCGAATCCGATAAAAACAGGCGGGGGGCCTGAATGCAGAAACGCTTCAATCTCCGGGGAAAGGGTATGTGAATCATCAATCCGGGGATACCCTGTCTGGATAACATGCCGGTTATCCGGCGAAAGGGGGGCAAGTTCCGGGTCCATGGCAAGAACCATATTGTTCAATAGATATTCTTTCATGGTACGAAGCTTTTTAAGCCCGAGACACTCCCGCCACCGGTTTACCGGGCCCATGGTACAGAGGTTAAAAGCAGTAATAAATACCTTCCATAAAGCCCGGTTAATGATCCCGGGCAAGGTAATAAAGCGGAAATTCGGCGGGGGTATATAAGCTGACGGGAAAAATACTGGTGCATGAACAGTATGAATCACCGGCTTCCCGTATTTTTCCGCAACCGACCCTGCCGCAAAAATAAAACCGGAGGCATAAATAACATCCGCGTCTTTTACAAGATCGTAGAGTAGGGGAAACTGTGTATCCAGGTAATCTGAAAACAGCCTGAACATGGTATACAGTCCGCTTATGTTCCGGTCGAACATGCTGCCTGAATTTTTCAGAAAAAATTCCCATGTTGAAAAACCCATGGGTAACGCATCGATGCCATGACTCTTATAAAAAGAAACATAGTCCCGCGGTACGCATGCCTTTACAAGATGACCTTGTTCAAGGAGTCTTTTCCCCACGGCGACAGGGGGTCTGTTGTCACCTTCGCTCCCTTCGGCAGCAATAAGAATACGGAGTGGGCGTACGTGCTTGCTTCCCGGCTGGTTCATGCTTTAGCATAAGACTCTTGATTTTTCTTTGTCAACAGGGAATATTCATCTTTATTACCGGATAGTTGTTGATCTGGACAGTCAACTTGCATTAATCAACAAGAACTCATTTGTTCCTGTTGAATTAATTGCTTAAAAAATTTCTCAATAATCCTTTGAATTATATAAACACCATGTATCTTCCTTGCTTCATGGTTTCCTTATTAAAAAATTCTTTAAAACAATTGTCTTAAATAAAGAATCAGTGAAATACCACTCACCAGATCAGAATATTTCAAGCGAGTATCTCCTGGCACTCACAGGATAGACGGGATTCCCTATCTTATTATTTTTATATGACACAATGACATAATCTTCATCATATCCGACAGGATCATTCCTATACGTTTTTTCAAAGGATAGTTCTTTTTGAATTCCTTAAACATCGGCATATTGTTCACTATTTCTATTCTATCATCCCATTTTGTCATCTTTCGAATATCATTTATCCCCCAAACCAGGTTTGCTTTTTTATCCATTCCCCCCTGTTTAATTACCATTTTATTTGCCAATTTCATTCCAATTTCCGAGCTATAATCAAACAAGATATCGACAGACGCAAAGTGGTTCATGAATTCGTTAAAAAGCTCCTTTATTTCTCCTTCCTTAAAGTAATATATAACCCCGCCCATTAATATTAAGACGGTTTCCTTATTCATTATTTTTACATACCAGTCTTTTCCAAATACGGATTCACTGATGAATTTTCTCCTGTCCGTTTCTTTTATATAGTTCTTCCTTAATTCTATTACATCGGGTAAATCCAGGTCAAACCAGATGACTTTTCCATTATCAATTCTTTCATACGTTGTATCCAATCCGCATCCGATGTTTATAATTGTACCATCCGGATGGTTCTTAAGATAATTCTTTATTTCCAGATCAAAATAAATGCTTCTTGCAATCCATGAGAGCTGCGATAATGGATTCATGTTCTGTTCTATTATTGAGAAATCATAATTGATTTCATTTACGATTCTTACCGCGGTTTGATCTATCAATAATGGATGTTCTTTTTGGGTTTCCCTTGCTCTTCCCCATAATGGGAACAGAAGTGTTTTTTGTACATATCCCAGTTCAACTGATTTATTATTCATAAAAATTCCTCCCGGAAACATCGTCGTATAGCTTGCGTCTTCTACATATATCAGATGATATAAGAAAGTACTTGCATAATCAATCATTATAGACCACTATATCCCCTGTATGGAATCTCTCTGGATAATTTTTTCACTCTCTTTTCTCACTGCCCTTACCGGTGCGCTTTCACCGGGACCATTATTAACGTATACAATCATAAAAACAATGGAAAGCAGAAAACACGGCTATCTTATGGGATTTGCCGTTATTGCCGGCCATGCTTTGCTTGAAATGATGATTGTTATTGCCTTGCTTTCGGGCTTAAGTTTTTTTCTAAAAAACATCATTGTCATCCGGGTCGTGAGTGTCACCGGTTGTCTCTTTCTTGTTTACTTTGGAATAACAATTATCCGGGACGCTGTAAAAGGAAAGATTCAGATTGATTTCATTCAACCTGGAAAATCCACGGCAAAAGAAAATAACAATAAGCATTTTGGGTTAAAAAATCCGGTCATTGGCGGGATTGTCACCTCCATGAGTAATCCCTACTGGTGGATATGGTGGGCAAGCATCGGGTCCGCTTTCTGGGTGAATTTCAATATTTCATCAGATAATATCCCGGGAATTATCGCCTTCTTTTTTGGACATGAAGCAGGCGATCTCATATGGTATGTATTTGTTTCATTTATCATCTTTTTCGGCAAAGGGTTCATAAATAGAAAAATTTACATCATCATTCTTGTCCTCTGCGGCATATTCATGATCCTGTTCGGGCTTTACCTGGGGATATCCCCTTTTTTTAAAAGCATTTCATTATAAAGGGACTGGTTTTACCGTATTGGCTGCGCTCACATAACGCATCACATGTCTTGATATCTCGATATAATTTTAAACATGAATAATAATCCTGCCCGACTCAATTTCCTTTGCTTCTCATCCACAAAATATTTTTTTATTGACGGTAAAGACTCTTCTGGATTATTCTTTTGATTATATAATTTGTGAATTTTATGGTTTCTTACTTAACTTTTTTAATTATATGTAGAATTAGTTATTGTATAGGGATTTTTAGTAATGTTGAAACCAGAAATATATGACACAGGCAGTCCATGCCAGATCGACAGATGGACTGGAAGAGAAAAACATGTACTTGTTTTTAATTATACGCTGACCTGTCCATTGGCCTGTGATTTCTGCTGCTTTCATTGCCACCCTGGCAGACAAGAAAAGATGCCATTGGATTTGGCGGTTAGTCTGGTCAAACAAGCTGTTGGAGTTCTGTATGCAGGTATGCTTCTTGCAAAAGAAATATCTGTCAGTATATATAATGCTATCAGCGATTCTTTGAATGATCACCTGTTTGGAGAACGAATTTTCGCTGCGAAGGCATATGGTGTTCCACCATTGGGGAGACAAGCTGAAAAGACATTGAAAAGCTATTGTAAAAAGGTTGAATCTGGAGATTCTAAGATTATTATTAACTATACATTACTGGAATATCTTGCCAATTATGCAGGTTCCTGGATAGATAGATTGGCTCTATCTTTAATGAGAGTTGGATTCCCGGTTGTAGGATGTACGACAATTTTCCAGGAAACGGCGGCAAGTGTGGCCATCCTGAATGCTGTAAAAAAACTGTGTCCGGATGTGGTGACAATCATCGGGGGTTCTAACTGTACTGACTCAATGGCAGAGGGGATTGTAAGCCTGTCTGCTGGTATTGATTACGTTTTTTCCGGGGAAAGTGAAAGTGTATTTCCAGAATTTCTGAATAATGTGCTTTGTGGCTGCCCTCCTTTAATCTCAATCATCCCCGGTGAACCATGTATGGATATGGATGGAATTCCGACACCGGATTACCAGGATTATTTTCAACAAAGAGAATACTGTCAGAAGAATGGTTTATCTCTTCCCGATCTCATGAAATTACCCTATGAAACCAGCCGTGGTTGCTGGTGGGGACAAAAATTTCGTTGTACCTTTTGCGGTATCCGGGTCACGCGCTTTCGTAAGAAATCTCCTGATCGAGTCATCGAACAACTCAAGAGCTTTCTTGAAAAATATCCATATCAGAAAATAGTTAATGCAGACGAGATAATGCCTTATTCCTATTTTAAAGTTTTAATTCCGCGGCTTGAAAAAGAGATTCCTTCGCTTCATATGTTCTACGAAGTGAAGGCAAACCTGACATTGCGGCAGGTTCGTGCTTTGTGTGATGCGGGCATTAAAGTTATACAGCCGGGTATCGAAGCACTCTCGTCGCCACTTTTAAAGCAGATACGAAAAGGAATCCTATCACGACAGAATATTGCTCTTCTTCGCTATGCCCGTTCTGTTTATATACAATTGGATTGGAACTTGCTGCATGGATTTCCAGGCGATAGGCCTGAAGATTATGAACATTACCTGACCTTGATTCCACGCTTACGTCATCTTAATCCACCGAATAGTTTTGGCAAGGTATATATTGTCCGTTTTAATTCTTACTTCAGGTTTCCAGATGAGTATGGGATAAAGTATTTAAAGCCGAAGGCAGTATATAGTGATATTCTACCGGAGGGGAGTGATCTGGGTAAAATCGCTTATTACTTTGATGGCGAGTTTTCAAGTATCATATCAAAGTCCCCGGATCTTGTTAAAACTATTGATGATGAAGTGCAAGCCTGGAGAAATGCGTGGCTTACAGCATCAGGTGAACTGCCCATGCTATTTGTTTCCCATGTCAAATCTGATATATATCTTCTTCTTGACACACGAGGTTTACCGGGTATGAAAAATATGCAGGTAATCTGGCATAAACAAGCCACTGCTGCGCTGGTGGGTAGACCAATAACCGGGAATCACACCCACAGCGAAGAAATAGAGTGGGCAATAGAAAATAAGTTATGCATTGAACTGGATTCCTGGTACGTTCCATTGGCAACGGCCGATGCAGATTTATTGGAAGGACTTGAAGCTAAATCTCCTTGAAACCTGACGAATGACTCTTCAACATTCGTTGAAGCCCGATTGTAGTGTATAAGGTACTCCTCCCCACCCGGCCCAACAGTTAATTCCCCCTTACATTAACAGCAGGACAGAATGTCCACTTAGCAGTGTATAAAGATGAATTATATGTAAATGAAAATCTGGTAGTCCCGCCTTCCCCTGTTGCAGCAGGGAACGAAGGGTATAGCGGTATTTTCAACACGATCATGAAAAAATAATAATTACTCACTCCCCCAGCCGTATCGGGATCCAGCCTGACGGATCTGCAACATCCTTTGCAATCATCCCGATATCGACCTTTGCAGTGAGTTCGGCATAAAGGTAGCGTTTCCCTTCAAACTCCATTGTAGCGCCCGGTTTTTTCAGGATATTAAAATTCACCCCTACGGCAGAATGAGAGTATCTGGCAGATACTAAAAGCACAGAATCCGCACCCATATGATGGAGTAGAATAAGATAAAGCAGGGCACGGGAATCGCAATCCCCTTCATGTTTAATTGCGGCAGTAAGGGGAGAGAGGAAATCAGCAATTGTCTGTGTGCGGGTATAGGTAAAGTCCTGTATCCAGGAAAGGATTTGTACCATCATTTCCTTTTTATTCTGGCCCTGTTTTTGATACGCCAATTCAAGTGCAGCATAAAGTTTGTCCAGCCTGTGATAGGTATCCCTGTAGATCATTCTGAAAAAACGCTCCCACGCTTTTACTTTATTCTGCTGGTATGATGCAAGAATGATAGCCTCCCGCTCAATCACCACCTGGCTCGCATCTGCCTCATTCATATCAATCATCAAGGAAAGGGGGGTTTTCTGAAACGGGATCTTCTGTTCTTTCTGATCCGGCCCCGGAAAAGGGTAAAGAAACTGGCTGATTGGTCCGGGATAGAGAAGCCCTTCTTTATCCAGGGAAAAAGAATCAATGGCAGAAAAGATAAAAGCGAGAAATGAATCGTACAACTCAACTGATGTAAAACAGAATACGGCATAATCATACTCTATACTGTTAATAAATACAAAATACCCCTTTGCATCCATCTCTCCTGTATGAAAGGTGAGTTCTGTAATATACGAATCTTTCATATTAAAAAGAAAATGAGCCCCATCCCCTTCTGCTTTGAGTTGCTTCTTCACTGTTTCAGACATATCCGAAGCTTTAAAAAACCGGTCTCCCTGGTAAACAATAATCTGGAGTACAGCAGAGTGGGTGGGATCTGTGAATGATATTCTTGCCAGGTCTTCTGCATCCAGGATTTCCCACCCTTCCGGTAAATCGAGTCTGTACTCATATCCTTCTACCAGGACATCTTCACAGAATACAGGGTAATAAACAAAGAAAAAAAAGCAGTAAAAAAGAATACAGCAAACCTTAAAAACGCTCGTTCGTATTATATCATTCACCTCAACTCTCCTTTGCTAAGACAATCTCGCTTATCTTTATTCTCGGAAAAAGAACCGCATCCAGATAAGTTAATTCCATTATAAATTATATCGCCGGATAAGCGAAAAAACAATAATCAATAATTTGAGACCTCGTGCAACGGTAAAAAAGGCTAATAAAAAGGATGAAGGATGAAGGATGAATTATGAATTATGAAGGATGAAGGATGAAGGATGAAGAGATAAGCCCGGGAATATGGAAAAAAAATAAAAAAAAATCGTTTTTTGTGCATGCAGGGAGAAACTTTGGGGCGTTATATATTACAGGAAGATCATTTTATTAAGGAGGATGGAATGGGTTTGCCGAAACTGCATGAATTTCATTTTGTTATCGGTCAGTGTATGAAAATGCGTTTAGAGGAACTGGATGTTTTTGGAAAATTAGATAACATTTCAGGAATTATTGTAAGGATTCTCCTGTTGCTTGTGCCAGTCATAAAACGGGAGCATGAC
>JAFGQK010000137.1 GCA_016935735.1 Spirochaetales bacterium
AAATCTTTCATTATTTTATTTTCGGTCTTTTATTTCTGTGTATTCAGTGTGTTCCGTGGTTTTTAAAACCTGTTATGGCGTTCGTACCCATCAGGTAGTACCTCTTGACAAATTCTTCTTTTCATGAAGGTTTTTTTTAATAGTTTACTTACTTCTTAAAAAAAAACCACTAATCCTCACTAATTTACACTAAAATAGGGATAGGAGTAATGAAGATTGATGTACTTTCGTGTTGATTAAGGAGTATTACATTTCAAAAGCACAGTGGAATGGATTTCCTGGTTGAAAGAAAATTATAAAAACCCCATTTCCGTTGATATTGTCTTCTATTATATAGGTATATAGGAAAGAAAAAATTAAAAGAGAGTGGAAAAGCGGGAAAATTCTTTTATAATTTAAATAAACGGTCTCAAAATACATACTGTTTGTTCATAACAGAACCGAAGAAAGAAGAAACAAGAATGAAAAGATTGAATGAAATGATACAGAAACTGGAACAGCACTGGACGTTGCCTTATTTCCGGTACGATACATAATGGATAAGATTGACAGAACCGATATATTAATGGTACAGGGAGACCTGAATATCCGGTTAACTTTTTCCGGCATAAATTAAGGAGGAATAATATGAAACCTTCAGCGCTTTATTTAGTACTTGGTGTGAGTTTTATCATTCTTTTTATCCTTTTATCGATGAATTGCATAAGCGTACCAGGGGATATTACAGAATATATCCCGGGAGGAAAAAAGCCCCTGGATGAAAAAACAATTATTGCAGGATTAAAAGAAGCCCTGGAAGTAGGAACAAAAAATACGGTAAAGGTCGTTTCAAAAACAAATGGATATTTGAAGAATAGCGATATTTATATTCCCCTTCCGGAGGAACTCGAGGATTTTGCAGATGTACTCCGTAAAATAGGAATGAAAAAGGATGTTCAAAAGTTCATAGAGGATATGAATCATTCTGCAGAAAAAGCAGCAGAAAAAGCTATTGATATCTTTGTGGATGCAATTACGGAAATGACGTTGAAAGATGCAAAAAAAATACTTGAAGGGCCGGATAATGCAGCAACGACCTATTTTGAAAAGCATACAAGAGACAGACTCTATGATGTTTTCTACCCTGTTGTAAAAAAGGCAATGGATGCAGTCGGTCTTACCAGGCTTTTCAAGTTTCTTGTGGATGCATATAATGGTGTGCCCGGTGTGAAAAAAGTCAAGTTCGAACTCAATAAATACATTACCAACCGGGGGCTGGACGGCTTATTCTATATGCTGGCAATAGAGGAAAAGAAGATACGTGATGATCCTGCTGCACGGGTAACGGATCTCCTTAAGAAAGTATTCGGGAGTGTTTAGTTGTCAGAGAAAGGTGTTGATAATGGCAAGAAAAGCAACTGGTGCTCATGAAGATCATGAATTATTACGATTTCACAAACCGGGGGAAGATGATTTTACAAAATCCGACCCGTGGCGTGTTTTCCGGATATTGGGGGAGTTTGTCGAAGGGTTTGATGCACTCTCGAAACTTGGTCCAACCATTTCGATATTCGGGTCTGCCAGGACAAAGAAAGAAGACAGGTACTGGCAGGAAGCTGCCCGTATTGCAGAAGAACTTTCAAATGCGGGATTGGCGATTATCACAGGCGGCGGACCGGGGATTATGGAAGCTGCAAATTATGGTGCAGAAAAGGGAACGTCGGATTCCGTGGGGTGTAATATCGAACTCCCTTTTGAACAGACACCCAACCCGCACCAGGACATTTCATTAAGTTTCCGGTATTTTTTTGTACGCAAAATGATGTTTATCAAGTATTCAATAGGATATGTGATTATGCCGGGGGGATTCGGGACACTGGATGAACTTTTCGAGGCCCTTACCCTTACCCAGACGGATAAGATTGCACAATTTCCCATTGTGCTTCATGGAAAAGATTATTGGGCAGGGCTTCTTGCATGGATTGAAAATACCCTTTTAAAGCAGGGATGTATATCTAAAGAAGATATTAATATACTCACCGTAACAGATACAGTGGAAGAAACGGTGGAGTATATTCTTCACTATTGCAAAACCCATGAGTATCTTTAAAAATGAATGATGTATAAATCTGAAATTAAACAATGCAATTATTTTGCATCAAAAGGAGTTGAATAATGGCTGATTTAGAAAAGTTATCATTTGATGATCGTGTGTTTCTTGCAGGATCATTAAAAACCATGATCCTGGCAGACGGGAATATCACCGATTCGGAATTATCCGATATCGAAGCACTTTCCGATCTGGAAGGTTTTGATGATTATGAAGAGTGCCTTAAGGAATTTGAAAAACGAATTACGAGTGATGAAGAGTACTGGGAACTGGCAAAAGAGATTGCCTCTGAAAAATCAAGAGAGATTATCCTGAAATATCTTGATGAAGTATCAATCCAGGACGGTTTTACGGACACGGCAGAGAAAAAGTTCCTGAATCAACTTATTGAACTATGGAATGAATAGCTTTTCTAAAGAACAGCGTTAGCTTTTCTAAAGAACAGCGTTAGCTTTTCTAAAGAACAGCGTTAGCTTTTCTAAAGAACAGC
>JAFGQK010000138.1 GCA_016935735.1 Spirochaetales bacterium
ATAAATCTACCTATTATAATATTAATCGTTTCCATTCAAGTTCTGTAGGACAACCATAATTTATCAAATAACCTACCCGATCCCATCCGGTTATAAACTTCCATTGCTGCGCTCCTCAACTTTCGTTGAGGCACAATAGTAATTTACAAGGTACTCCTCAACATTCGTTGAGGCACGATAGTAATGAACAAGGTACTCCTCAACTTTCGTTGAGGCACAATAGTAATTTACAAGGTACTCCTCAACATTCGTTGAGGCACGATAGTAATGAACAAGGTACAGCTCTATTCACATAATCGTCTTTTATTCCCCGGAAATATATCATTTTTGCAGGAGGCTCTAATAACACAAATTTTCTTATGAAGACTGTTATTACCCAATTTCCATTTGTATACTTTTAGAAGAGAGTAACAATTAAAAGGAGTTGTTCAGGTAAATTCCTTTATTTCCCACTTATTGTTCTTGTTCCGGAAAAAATTATGAAAACTTATCTCTGAAATCTTTGCATTTGAGTCTTTTAGCGATATCTTTTTTGTAAAAATATTGATATCCGTTACTGAATAGACCGCTGTTCTGTATTCGATTCTTTCCCCGGAAGCAGGAAGCGAATCTTTTATATCCTTGTAAAAGGGGTATTCATAAGCAAGGCAGCAGAGTAGTCTTCCGCAGGCACCGGATATTTTTAATGAATTAAGCGAGAGGTTCTGCTCCTTGGCCATTTTTATCGAAACAGGTTTGAGTTTATCAGTGAGTGAGTTGCAGCAAAATCCTCTTCCGCACAGACCGACCCCTCCCAACACCCTGGATTCATCCCTTACCCCTATCTGCCGCAGCTCTATCCGTGTTTTAAAAATGGCAACAAGATCTTTTACCAGCTCACGAAAATCTACCCTTGCTTCTGCGGTAAAAAAGAACAGGATTTTCAGTTCATCAAGAAGGTAGTGTGCAGAAACGAGCTTCATACTCAACACGTGTTGTTCGATTTTTTGTTTACAAAGAGTAAAGGCTTTTATATCCTTTTCTTTGTTTTCTTCAAAGAGTTTCATATCCCGGGCCGTTGCCTTTCTCTGGAGGGTAAGAACCTGCTCGGTTCCGATAATAAGAAGATTGGTAACAATCCCCAATACCCTGCCCAGGTCCCTCCCGTATCTTGTAGGGACAATAACAAAATCGCTTTTGTTCACCGTAAGTCCCTCATCACAGATACAAAAAACAGTGGCGCTGGAATGAACTATTTTAACCCTGTAAACTGTTTTACCGGCAAGTGATGCAAGGGTATCTTTATCGACTTTTTCTTCTGCTTCCTCTTCCGATGCCAGTTCTTCTTCGAGTATTCCTTTTTCATCGAGTTCCCCCTCAATCTCCAGTTCTTTCAGTTCTTCCAGGGTTATCCGTTTGCTTTCTTCTCTCTTTGTACTCCCGTTGGTCTGTTTACTTTGATCCTCTTCCATTCTCTTCTCCATTTTTCCTTGTATTCTTTGCCCGGATGTGCTTTATCACGTTGACTTTGGACAGATTTTTTTATGATAATAAATCAACAAGCAGGCCATTTATTTCATCCACCTTTGAAAGTATCCTTAACTGCTCCTTTTGAGCCCTCAGTACCTCTGCTGCAAGACTCTCCAGTTTTGTGTCAATCACCTTTATAAGAGTAAAACGTTTTCTCTTTAATATATTTACCCCGGATATTTTTTCCTCCAGTTTCAGCATTTTCTCTGTTATATCTTTAAGAAGCTTTTTTACCGACCACCGGTAATCTTTTATATTTTCCAGGGTAGGTGAACCTTTCAGTTTTTCTCCTTTTGCATATACTTCATCGAGCAGCCGGGAAAGTGTTTCTTTATTTTCATTATTGTCTTTAAAATCAAAACCGGTTTCATTATTTTCGACCAGGGGTTTTATTGTTTTTGCAAATTTTTTTTTCTCTATATGATTAAATTCTGTCTTTTTCTTCTTTCCCGGGGATTTGAAATTCAATCTGTTCTTAAGATTATCTATTTTTTCCATAATTCTCTCTATAATACTATTTAAATTGATTTTAGCATATATAATAGAACATACTTTTTTCCCGGGAATCTGGCAAGTGAAATGCCTGGTACCCTAATCCGGATACAGGGAAATAACAGTATTTTCCCCCGGGGGAGGAGATAATTGTTTATTATTTTGATGATTATTTTCGGAATTATTCATGAATGGCGAATCATTCTGGTTATTCGTTATTGTTTTTTCTTCCAGGGCACCGGGTTTTTCCAGGGGAAGCTGTTTCATGATTTTGCAATTCCCGTTTAGAATAACACCATCTTCAATAACCAGTCTTGGTGATTGTATATTACCTATCACCATCCCGGTGGAAAGGATCGTCACCTTGTCCGTAGAGAAGATATCTCCCCGGAGGATTCCCCCGATAACAACGGTACCCGCATACATTGTGCATTCCACTCTTCCATTACTCCCGATTAAAACTTTCCCGTTTGTTCTGATAATTCCAGAGAAATCCCCGTCAATTCTTAATAGTCCATTAAGATCGAATTCACCTTTAAAACGCGTACCTTCTCCGATAATTGAGTTTAATAAGGTTTTATCTGGAATTTCATTATCTCCCATATATTCTCCGGCTATACTCGTATAAAACACTCCTGCCTGTTTCTTATTTTATATATCAAAAAAGAATTGTACTGGCAATGACTTTATATAAGCAGGACATTTTATTTATATTTTTCAACGAGTGAATGATCAATATTTAAATACTGCATGGGATCCACAACCTGGATTCCCATCCATACCTCATAATGAAGATGCGGACCTGTGGAAAGCCCGGTCGACCCCATGTATCCGATTATATCCCCCCTTGATAGTTTCTGTCCGCGGGATACAAGGACTTTCTGAAGATGCCCATACCGTGTAAAAAATCCGTATTTATGCTGGATCGTGATGTAATGCCCGAGACCAGCAGGATTAAAATCCACACCGCGAACTTCCCCATTTGCTGTAGCTACAATAGGGGTTCCTGAACTCCAGGCAATATCCACCCCTTTATGTATCCGGAATTTCCCTGTAAGGGGATGTTTTCCCGGGCCAAAATAATCGGTGATATTACCGATTCTCCGGCCTTTCCCATAAATCGGCCAGAGGTTTGGCGTATCCTCGAGCAATTCCTTCTGTCTGAGTAAAATGTCCTTAATTTCTGTTAATGGTCCTTCTGAATTTGCAATTTCTGCAATCAGGGCCTGGAGTTCCCGTATTTCCTCCTCGCCTTCCACAGGTCCTTTGGAAGGGATTACTTCCCCCCCCCTGTACGTATTAATGAGTACGGTATAATCATCACCTTTGATTACTTCTATTAATTCACTCATCCTGTTTTTAAAGGTTTCAATCGTTTTGCTTATATTTTTAATTTCATCCCTGTACTGTTCAAGACTTTTTGTACTCGTTTCAAGGTTCTCTGTCAGATCATTAAGCTGGGCTTCTGTACGGGTGAAATAGGTGGAAAGATAGAAAAAACCGATAATCAATACACAGAGAAGAAGTGAAATAAAAACGAGTGAGAAAACCGAGATATGGAAATTCAATATCTTTTTTTCCGAGTGGGGGATAAACATAACAGTAAAACGCTGTTTTCCCTTTTGAATAAGAAATTTGAAGAAAGAATGAATTGAGTTAATAATAATACTTAAAGCCTTAATAATTATCTCTACTACTTTAACTTCATTTTTCTTATAATTATCTGCGGGCGGCACGGCGATC
>JAFGQK010000139.1 GCA_016935735.1 Spirochaetales bacterium
ATACCGATATCTCTTCACTGGGCAGGAATAAGCTTTCTTATATACGGAACAAGGAGATCGGCTTTATCTTCCAGAATTTCAACCTGCTTCCCCGCTATAATGTGTACCACAATGTGGAGCTTCCCCTTATCTATTCGGGTTTAGACGGCAAAGAACGGCGAAAACGGGTTTTTGAAGCGATCGAAATGGTCGGGCTTACGGAACGGCAGAAACATAAACCGAGTGAACTGTCCGGCGGCCAGAAACAACGGGTGGCAATCGCCCGGGCGCTGGTAAATCAACCATCGATTATTCTTGCAGATGAACCAACCGGCAATCTTGATACTGCTACCGGTACGGAAATCATGGAGATATTCAACCGGCTTGTAAAAAAGGGTAATACCATCATCATCGTCACCCACGATAAAGGAATCGCCCGTAATTCGGAAAATATGATTACCATCATCGATGGGAAAATCCGGGAAGGACAGGAAACATCATGATTATTATCCTGAAATTATTCGAATCAGTCTTAACCGGTATCAAGGAAATATTCCATAACAAGACAAGGTCTTTTCTCACGATGCTCGGGATTACCCTTGGGGTGGCTTCACTCATTACCATGGCAAGTATTGTGGAAGGGGCAAAGGTAAGCACCCTGGCGATTATGAACCAGTGGGGCGGGCTTAACAAGGTCTCCCTCCGCTATACATCCGAAGATTCGGCCGGTATGGGCATGGGAGGGTTTACCTTCGGGGCAAAACGGTCCGGCATTACACTGAAGGATATTAATGAACTGTACCGCTCCCATCCGGATATTATCGATACGATCTCACCCCAGCTTTATTCCCGCGGTGCGGTAAAACGGGGAAACAAAGCCCTGTATGTTCACCGGATTATCGGTGTCACCCCATCGTTTGGGAAAGTGGAACAGTATGAAGTACAGTCCGGGAGAAATTTGAGTCTGTTCGATGACTGGTGTCTTGCCCGTGTCTGTGTCGTCGGTACAATATTGAGGGACGAGTTGTTCGAGGAATACGAGGATCCTGTAGGCCAGAAAATCGAAGTAGAAGGGGTGCCCGTTACCATTGTCGGGGTATATAAAAACTATCAAATGACAGATCCCTTAAGACCGGATAAACCACAGGCAGAAACCAATAAACAGCAGGGATTCGAGAAAGCGATAAAACCCACGGATAAAAACGAACGGTTATCCGGCCGCGGTTTCTGGAGAAAATACGGGATGGGAAATGTTCTCTGGTATAAAAACTTCATTTTATGTGTTCCCTTTTCCACCATACAGATGTCATACAGGGGTGATAATTATATCGATACCGTGAATATCCTGTTGAAAAGCCCGGATGATCTGACCCGGAAAGTGGAAAATATGAGCAGGACACTAAAGAACAGCAGGGGGGCAGAGGATTTTGAAATCAATACAGCAGCAGAAAGTTATGAAATGATGAACAAACAGATCAATATCTTTAACATAGTACTCGGGAGTATCGCGGCAATCTCCCTTATTGTGGGGGGAATCGGGATCATGAATGTGATTCTTGCATCGATTTCCCAGCGTATACGGGAAATCGGTGTGCGGAAGAGTGTCGGTGCGAGTGATCTGGATATCTTTATCCAGTTTTTAATCGAAACGATCATTATTGCGATGTCAGGTGGACTGGCCGGTATCCTCCTTTCTTTTTTCCTGGCTTCCCTTATTGCCGGTCTTTCCGGATTGAATGCCGCGATATCCTTTGGATCGATTATTCTCGCACTTACCTTTTCCGGGCTTGTCGGGGTGATCTTCGGCATTTACCCGGCTATAAAAGCGTCCAGACTGAATCCAATCACTGCCCTGAGGTATGAATAATGAAATCAAAAAAATCAATGAAAATTCTTTTTATATTCATTCTCTGTCTATTGATATATCCCCTTTACGGAATACCGCTTCACCAGCTTCCGGGGCTTATTCAAACCCGGTCAAAGGAACTTGAAGCGATGCGTATGGATATTGCTGTACAACAACTCGATATCGGGAATCAGCCTTTTACCTATTTCCCTGACCTGTCGCTTTCATATAAGGGGAATTTCAACCGTCCCTTTTACGACGATTTTTCCCACTCGCATACCTTTTCGCTCTCTTCTTCACTCAATCTTTCGGACGAACAGGTGTTCAGTGACAGGATAGAGATACTTGAATATGAAAAGCTTCTGATTGAATATGATCAGTATTATGAGAAACTTCTTTATGAAACAATAGGGCTTTACATCGATGCATTAAAGAAAAAAATGGTTTATGAACTCGCCCGGACAAATGAATCCGTTTCGACCCTTAACTACGAATTCGCCCAATCGAAAAACCGCCTGGGGACTCTTTCCGATATAGAACTCCTTAATGCAGAAGCGGATTATGACAACAGCCTCTATTTGAGCAGGAAGGGAAAACTGGATTATGACTTAGCCCTTTCCTCCTTAAGGCGGAAACTGGACAGCCCGGATCTGACGATCGAGGATATTGCCATTGGAAATCCGGCCTACATATCCATCGAAGAGATGACTGGAAAAGAACCGGACCAGCCGGCAGCGCCGGAAGAACAGGCCAACGGAGCCCCTTCCTCCCCATATACCATTCTTATACAGGAAAAGCAGCTTAAAATCCTCAAATTAAAAAATATCCATGCCATACGGAACAGATGGCTTCCCCGGTTTGACCTCGGATTTTCACTTACCTATGACCAGTATGATTACAATTCGATGACAGAAGAATGGACAGAGATGGACCCGAAGATCAACCCTTCAGTAACTCTTTCCGCCTCAATTCCGCTTTTCGCCAGGAACGAGAAGCGGCTGGCAGAAAAGAAAAGTTCCATTGCCATTAAAAAGGCAGAATTCGACATGGAGGAGTTGCAAAACCAGTTCGAGGAAGAAGCACGTGAACTTGTCGAGCTTCACAACAGGAGCATCGATCTGTTAAAAATCACCGGGAAAAGAGTTGAAAGTGCACGCAAAGAGTATGATAAAAAGAGTGAAAGCTTTAAACTCGGGATTACCACCGTAATCGAACTTTATGATACCCGTGACCGGTACATGGAAAAGGAAAAAGAAGCACTCGAGTTTTCCCTGGATATAATACTCCTCCGGGCACGAATCGGGAATACAGTGGGGAATACGTTTCTGTTTCTCGGGGATGATGTGTTATGAATATTTTGCAGACTTTTTCCTATTTATACTGTAAAGTAATTCCAGGCTTAAGGTTTGAAATAATTTTTATAAACTTGACATAATACTGCTAGATTTTATATGATACTGCTTTATAGTGCAACAATGACAAATAATGAGAATAATTATGACAACAGATATGATAAATATCTCCCAGGATACTAAAGACATAAGCGAAGATTTAGACGAAAGCAGTAGTATTACAAAACCATTTGATCCGAATCAAATAAAAATTGAAACTCAACAAATGACATTATACCATATTATTGACCGGGTAAAACATAATGAAATTAACTTTTATACGGAATTTCAAAGACGTCCTGATCTCTGGGATGATACAAAACAAAGCCGTCTCATTGAATCGATTTTTTTAAAACTACCCATACCTTCTTTTTATTTTGATGGGAAAGATGATGATAAATGGGATATAGTCGATGGATTACAAAGGATATATACACTTAAAAAATTTGTTGTTGATAAAACCTTGAAACTTGTGAACCTGCAATTTTTAAAGCAATTTGATGACGCTACTTATGATGATCTGCCAAGGGATTTACACCGTCGTATTGATAAATTCCCAATTGTTGTTTCCATAATTCAAAAAGGAACTCCTGATGATGTAAAATTTATCCTTTTTAGCCGTATAAATACAGGGGGATTAATTCTTACTCCCCAGGAAATTCGGCATGCTTTACACCAGGGCATTCCAGCAAATTTTGTAAAAGAACTGGCAGAGACAGAAGAATTTAAACAGACAACAGATAATAAAATAAAACCCGAGAGAATGGAAGATCGATATTACATCACCCGGTTCATTTCATTTTATTTAGATCGATTAAATTATCAACCAGAACTTGAATTATTTCTTTCAAAAGGTATAGCTAAAATAAACTCACTGAGTAATAGCGAACGTAAAAAAATGAAAGAAGATTTCATTCGTTCAATGAAAACAGCCTTTAGCATATTTGATAAGGATGCTTTTAGAAAGCGCCTGAAAGCAGAGGATCCTCGCAAACCGATAAACAAAGCACTATTCGATGCTTTAAGTGTCAATTTTGCCAGGTTAACAGAGGATGAGTGCAAGCTCCTCATAAAAAGAAAAGACATATTTAAAGAAAAGATGATAAAATTGATGAATGATTCTGAATTTTATAATTCTATCTCATATGGTACTGCTTTTAAAACAGCTGTAGATACACGGCATTCTGAAATAGAAAAAATAATTAGAGAAACATTGAAAGAAAAGCATGATTAATTATTTGTTCTTAAAGAATTTTAAATCACATAAGGAAAGTACTTTTAATTTTTCCAATCTTAATATTCTGACAGGGTTAAATGGTGATTTAGGAAGATTAAACCTTTCATATTATTACCAGTATTTGAAAAAGAAACAGAGATTAAATCTATCTTCAATAATTCCAGATTGATTTCTCTTTATGAAAATGAAGAGAAATTAATACTTTTTCTTTCTGAAATAAATAAAGCCGTTGATCTAATAAAACGCGAAAAAGGCGCAGAGTTAATCTTTGATAATGAAAATATAAAGCTTTTTCTTGAAGAAGTAAAAGTTTTAAAAGATGAGTATATAAATCTTTTGTTAAGAGTATATAGTATTTTTGATGATTTAAAAAATTTTAGAGATAGTAGTATTATTCAAAAGGATTGTCTTTATTTAATATGGGATAAATCCAATTTTACAGTTTTTTCAATTAAGGATTCCATTCCTATATTAACAGAAATAGTGGAATATAAACAGGAAAAAAATAAAGTTGTCTTATTCTATCCAGATACAATAAAATGTGACCGCTCTTTTCTGGCGATTATAAAAGATGGTGGTGAAAAAAATATACCAATTTTTACAAGAATCGATTTTGTATCTGATTATACATCCTTAGAAAATTGGATAGTAATAAATCGGATACCACGTAAATTTAAACACAATCCCAAACATCCAAAAGCTAAAGAAATCAATAAAAATAAATATGTGTCTGCTTTATTATGCAGTGAAGAAGAAGCACAAATCCTGCTAAATAGCGCTATTGGTGATGCAGGATTCAGTAATAAGTTGTATAATTATGATACAAAAAATAAAAAATATATCATTTTTCAGGATGACGATACTCAAGAAAATACGTATCATGGTTATCATGCAATAAATGATACAGAAATTCCTGAAATAATAAAGACAATATTAAACAAACGCAGGTGAATGGATATTTCCTTATTAATTCAATTACTTCATAATGAAGTAATAAACCTTTTTAACTCTTTAACTCCACACTAACCTGTTTTACCGGAAGTACGATGGTAAATTGAGAACCTTTGCCTAATTCACTTTTAACTTTTATATGACCTTGATGCCTGTCGACGATTTTTTTACAAATTGCAAGTCCGATTCCGGTTCCTTCGTATTCATTTCGGCCGTGCAGACGGTGAAAAACAGCGAATATGCTGTCAAAATACCGTTCTTCTATTCCTATACCTTTATCTTCGATAATGATTTCACAGTATTCCACATTATGTTCTTTACTCATTTTATGATGAATCCTGATTACCGGCGGCTCCCCGGGTTTATGGAATTTTAATGCATTGGAGAGAAAATTCAGAAAGAGGTGCTGCATTTGATGCGGTTCGGCATCGATAACAGGGAGATCGGTACAGGTTACGAAAGCTTTTTTCTTCTCGATAAGTATTTCCAGATCATTCAGGACATTCTTTACTACCTGTGAAAGATCGACACTGCAAAAGGGTCTGATTCTTGTTGTTAACCGGTAATAATCGAGTAAATTATCGATAAGTATCTGCATCCTGTCTACTGCACTTCCCAGTCTTTCCAGGTAATCCAGGTTTTTATCATCGATTGTATTTTTGAATTGATCTTTTAACCGGTTTGAAAAAATCAGAATTTTACGTAAAGGTTCTTTAAGATCATGGGAAACGATAAAAAAGAATTGCTCCAGTTCCTCATTAGAATGTTTTATTTTATCCATCATGATCTGAAGATGATGTGTATGTTTTTCCAGGTTGATTAATAATTTTTCTTTTTCCTGTATAAGCAGCGCCCCTTTTATCGCGGCACCGAGCTGGGTGCGTATCACTTCATACACAGGACCGAGTAAAAAATCTTCACCAAACACGATATATCCAAGCTGTTCATCCTCAAAAAAAAGGAATTCAACAATAAATATAAACCTTTCGTTCCCGGGTAAGAATTCATCCGGAATAATTTCATACGAAGAAAAAAGATCCTGTTTCCCGGTTACATCAACACGTTTTTTCCCGATATAGGCAAGCTTCAGAAGGGATTTTTCAAGCGATTCAGACGGATTTTCATATAAAGCAATAAAACAGCTTTTTATTCCGAGCAGCGGGAAATACCGGGCAACGATGTTCATAAACTCTTCGATTTTAAAGGTAACAATCATTTTTTGATAGATATCCTGCAACACCTCGTGTTCATATTCCTTTTTTAAACTTTCAAACTTAAGCAACCTCTGATTGCACTCCACAATCATAATCCTTGCCCGGTGAAAGAGATTTTCCGCTTTTATGACCAGTTTTGCGTCATTAAATATAAAAGAAAGAATGACACGGCGGAGAATGGATAACAGGGTATTAAGCAGAACAATTTCGTTCTCTGTATTCAGATAGAGAAGCTTGTGATTTAATGTGGTGAGGAACGTATCTTTTTCATTATAAACAAACTCCCGGATAATCGCATCAATTATTGTTTCGATGAGTTGTGTATCCACTTTTCCATTATAAAACAATCCCATCTCCTCCACTACAAGAGGAAGTATCTTATCTTTTTGTAATAATGTATCCCCCTGTTCTGTCACGAAAACAAATTCCTTCAATTCCCCGGATGATTGGAATGTTGAAGGATTCAGGCAGCCGCAGGACTGGCGTATCAGCAACTGTGCCGGAATGGTTGTCAATTCTTCGACGCTTTCACCCCGCAAAATCGATAAAATCAGTTTAACCGACAATCCCCCCATTTCATCAAACGGTTGCCTTACTGTGGTGAGTGGTGACCGGCTAAACCGGCTTTCTTCTATATCATCAAAACCGGCGATTTTTACTTCACCGGGCACCTTTATTTTGCGGGCTTCGAGTTCTTCAAATGCACCCAGGGCCATAAAATCATTGGCCGAGACAATTGCATCGAATTCTTTTTTACGTTTATCGAGGAGGATTCTGATACTTTCACTGCCGAATAGTCTGGATAAATTCCCTCTTACGATTAAATCAGGGTCAAGGGGAACATGATTTTTTTCAAGTGCATCTTTATAAGCCTTGAACCGTACCTCTGCTTCGGTATGATTTTCCGGGCCACCGAGAAAGGCAATACGGCGGCAGGAGTGGTACTCGACTAAATGAATACAGGCATCATACATCCCTTTATAATTGTCGATCGCAATGCTGGGCATACCTTCCATTCCCGGGCCAATGCTTATTGCAGGAAAATCGCTTAGCCGTTTATAGAAAGTCCTGATATCATCGTCTGTGGCATTTCCCCACAATCCCCCGCCCCAGATGATTAATCCGTCTATTCTTTTTCTGTTTACAAGGGTAAAAATGACCTCTGCCCTGGTCAGAAATCCGCAAGGACGTGCAAGAGGGTTCCACGGAAAACAAAACATATTGACATCTTCTTCATTTACCATACGGTAAATACCGGACCAGATTGAATAATTCAGAATATTTTTCCCAAAGTAATTGGTAAGAAAGGCAATTGTCGGACGGGAATGATGATTCAATTCAAATTCCTCTTATCTATTTTTCCTCCCATAACTGAACCGGTATATCATGGGAGCGTTACTATTTCGAGCCAGTATTTTTTTATTACCTTCATTATATCCACAACAGAATGAAAGGAAAAAGGCTTTGTTATAAAAGAACTGGCACCGCAGGAATAGGTCCAGGATATATCTTCCTGGGAGTCGGAAGTGGTAAAAACAATAACAGGTATTTTCTTCAAGCTTTCGTCCTTTTTTATCAATTCAAGCGTTTTTCTCCCATCCATCCTGGGCATATTCAGATCCAGAAGGATAAAAATAGGTTTTAGGGATTCATCTTCATCTGAATAGTGCTTTCGGTGTAAAAGGAGGTCCATCAATTCTTCCCCATTTTCTACACACTTCACTGGAATAGATATCCCTGCTTCTTTAAGAGCATCCTGTATTATTACCCTGTCATCATCATCATCTTCTGCCATTATGATAATCATTTTCTTTACATCCTGTTTCACTCTTATTCCTCCTTGCTTTTCAATACCTCATTGAGTTTATCTTCCGGCATAGGATGATAAAAATAAAAACCCTGGATCATATCGCATTTCTTTGATTCCAGGAACTTAACCTGCGACTCTGTTTCAACACCTTCTGCAATTACTTTTAAATTAAAACTCTGACCTATATTTATTATGCCTGAAGTAATCGCATTATCACCGGGATTTTCCGGTATAGTCGCTATATAAGAATGATGGATTTTAATATAATCGAAAGGGATCTGCTTTAGGTGGTTAAAAGATGTATATCCGGCGCCGAAATCATCCATTGATATTTGAATTCCCAGTTGCTTTAATTTATGAACTAATGTAATCGTTTTTTTCATATCGCTGATAATACAGTTTTCCGTAATTTCAAAAATCAAATACCCGGGAGGAAGTAAATACTGTTTTAAAATCATTTCTACAGACTCGATAAAATGAACATCATTAAGCTGTTTCGGCGAAATGTTTACTGCCATTTTAATATCAGGATAATTCCTCCCTGTTTTATCATAAAATTTTCCTACAATTTGAAATATGACATCACTAAGGGGCAAAATCAATCCGTTTTCCTCAGCCAGGGATATAAAATCCCTGGGAGAGATTAAACCTTTTTCCGGATGTATCCACCGGACAAGGGCTTCGATAATAACAATTTTTTTTGTTTTTACATTTATAATAGGCTGATAGTAAAGAATAAAGTGATCGTTTTGTAAGGCTTCCTGTATTTCACTCTCAAGTATCAATCGCTTTACTGCAGAGGCATTCATCTCAGGATTAAAATACTGAAAATTATTCTTACCCAGCGCTTTTGCATTATACATTGCAAGGTCTGCATTCTTAATAAGGGTATCTATAGTGTCTGCATCCAGCGGAAATATCGAAATACCTATACTTACCGTAACATTTATGGATATACTATTAATGACCATGGGTGAGGATAATAAATGAAGTATACGATCAGCTACCCTGGATGCATTCTCAATTTCCTTGATCTCCGAAAGTATAATAGTGAATTCATCCCCACCCATACGTGCAATCGTATTTATAGCTGTATCGGTTTCTGTCCTGCATATTGAATCACTTATACGGATATATTTCATGAGTCTCTCGGCCACTTCTTTTATCAGTTCATCTCCGGCAATATGTCCCAGGCTGTCATTTATTCTTTTAAAATTATCAATATCAAGGTATAATAAAGAAAGCATTCTATTATATCTCCTGGCAGTTAAGAAAGCCAGTTTTAACCGGTCAAGGAAAAGAGTACGGTTGGGTAATAACGTCAATTGATCGTAATACGCCAGGGATTTGATCCTTTCTGCAGCTTTTTTTCTTTCCAGGCAGTAGCGTACTGTTCTTTCCAGGGTATTTGCATCCATTCTGCCTTTATCGAGATAATCGGAAGCACCTGTTTTCATGGCAGTTATATCTGTTTCGCGGTCTCCCTGGCCTGTAAGGAAAACTATGGGCATGGTACATGAATTGACAGCAGCTTCTTTAAGCAGATCAATCCCGGTATGGGGTCCCAGACGAAAATCCAGAAGACAGACATCATAGTCATCTTTCATTATCTCTTTAAGGCCTGTATCAAAACTACTTACCCAATGGATTTCATAATTATTGCTTATTTCAGCAAACAGATCCTTCACAATAATGTATTCATCTTCATCATCGTCTATTAAAAGGATCGATATTTTAGGTTTTTCCATAACTTCTATTAATTATAGGGAAGTAAATTGTGTCAGTCAAATAAATATGATTGTTTCTGTTTTCCCGGAAAAAAACTTTATGTAAAACCGGGC
>JAFGQK010000140.1 GCA_016935735.1 Spirochaetales bacterium
CTTCCTTCCGGTCGGGAGACACATACTCGTACCGGCTTTCCCGCTGCTTTCCCCGGTCATGCTCCCGTTTTATGACTGGCACAAGCAACAGGAGAATCCTTACAACAATTCCTGAAATGTTACCTGATTTACTCCAAACATCCAGTTCTTCAAGACGTATTTTCATACGGTTACCGATAACAAAATGAAATTCATGCAGTTTCGGCAGGCCCATTTCATCCTCCTTACAAAATGATATTCCTGTAATATATAACGCCCCAAAATATCGTCCTGCATGCATAAAAAACGATTTTTTTTATTTTTTTTCCATATTCCCGTGCTTCACCCTTCATAATTCACCCTTCTTCCTTCCTCCTTCATTTCCGGTCTTTTATTTCCGTTTGTTCCGTGGCTAAAAAAACCCGATATTAGACTTGCACCCGGCTGTTTTTATCACTTGTGTATCCGGTCATTTTAAGGTATAAAAAAGAAAAAAATCGAGGTAAACGCATATGTTGTCGGAAAGAATCAGGAAACTCACCCCCTATGTGCCGGGAGAACAACCCCGGGATAAAGCATATATAAAACTCAATACGAACGAAAATCCATATCCCCCTTCTCCCGGGATACGGGAATTGTTGAAAACCTTTGACTATAATATATTGCGCCTCTATCCCGATCCCCTTGCATTGAATCTCCGGGAAAAAATCGGGAATCTGTATCAGCTTCCTCCTGATTGTGTTTTTGCAGGGAACGGCTCCGACGAAGTACTCTCATTCGCTTTTTTCGCTTTTTTTGACAATTCCCGGGGGGAATTGTTTTTCCCGGAGTTCACCTATAGTTTCTATCCTGTCTACTGTGATTTTTATTCAATCAGGTATAAGAAGATCCCGCTTAAGCCGGATTTCGGGATCGATCTCGATGCATTCTTACAGGCTGATTCATTAACCAGTGCCTCCTGCGGGATCATATTTCCCAACCCCAATGCACCGACCGGCATGTATATCAATCTGAAGGATATCCAGGCTTTCTTGAATGCATATGCAAAAGACCGGGTGGTGATTATTGATGAAGCATATATCGACTTCGGGGGGGAAAGCGCCGCATCGCTGGTTCCTGAGTATAACAACCTTCTTATCGTAAAAACATTTTCAAAAAGCAGATCCCTTGCCGGATTACGGCTTGGTTATGCCCTTGGACAGGCCCCGCTCATTAAAGCCCTTTTCACGGCAAAGGATTCTTTTAATTCATACCCCCTGGATACCCTTGCGCAAAAGATAGGTGAACTGGCAATTGAAGACAGTCATTATTACAGTCAAATAAACTCACAGGTTGCTGCTACAAGGGAAATCCTTTCAACGTCTCTTTCGGAACTGGGATGGAAGGTATTTCCTTCAAAGGCAAATTTCGTATTTGCAGGAAAGCCGGGCATACCGGGGGAAGTGGTGTATCGTACCTTAAAAGAGCATGGTATCCTGGTAAGATATTTTAACAAACAAGGAATAAAGGACTATGTGCGGATTACCGTGGGCACGGAAAAGGAAATTACCCTGTTCCTTGAAAAAGTAAAAAAATTGTTTTCATCCTGAGGTGAACGCAGCGTCATAAACCATTCGAGGTCATGATTCCTGCCAGTTCTTCGGGGGTAAGGAGTTCCACTTCCACGGGGAAATGGAAATTCCCCGCACAAACAGAGAACTTATATCCAGGGTCTATGGGATATTGCACGAAATACCAGGATTCTTCATTTTCCGACTCAATTGTTATTCCGGTCCTGTCCTTGCGGATTGAAAAAGAGCTTAATGGCAGCGAGAGTCCCTTTCCCCTTGCTTTAATATAGCTTTCCTTTAATGTCCATAAATCATAGAAATACTCAAGCTGTTCTTGTTCCGGTTTTGCGATAAGATCCTCGTATTCTGTTTTTGAGAAAAACCGTTCTGCAATGGAAAAATCTATGGGTCTTATCCCTTCCACATCAATCCCCAAAGGTTCATAATCAATCGCGCAGGCAACCCATTTCCCGGAGTGAGAGAGGTTATAGTGAAAGTCGGGGATATTCATTACAAAAGGCTTTCCGTATTCATTGCATTCAAACTCAAGATCGCTGTTTTTGAGGTGAAATTGATTGCAGACAATAGTACGGATAAAAGCATCACCGACAAGGGTTCTCTCCGCATCCTCCCTTCTCCTGAATTTCAGGATGCGCTCTTCTTTTTTTTCACCCACAAACTTCATAAACCGGTTAAAAACCGGGTCCGGTACCGGGCTGTGTATTTCTATTGCATAGATATCACTCACGCTGATTCTTAACCCAGGGCCACATCCAGGAGCATCATAATCGCAAACCCCAGCATTGCCCCGATCGTTGCAACATGGGTATTCCCCGAAGATTGTGATTCAGGTACCACTTCTTCAACAACAACAAATATCATCGCACCTGCGGCAAATGAAAGAGCATAGGGGAGTAACGGTCTTATGAGAAGGACTACTGTCGCACCAAGAACACCGGCGATGGGTTCCACGATCCCGGATAATTGTCCGTAGAAAAAGCTTTTGAATCTTGATAATCCTTCACGCCGTAAAGGAACGGAAACAGCGGTTCCTTCGGGGAAATTCTGCAACCCGATGCCGATAGCAAGGGCGATTGCTCCCGGCAGCGATGCGGAACCGATCCCGGATGCGACCGCGCCGAACGCGACCCCGACTGCGAGCCCTTCCGGGATATTATGCAGGGTTATTGCAAGAACCAGGAGAATACTCTTTTTCCAGGTGGTTTTTATTCCTTCTGCTTCTGACATCGGGTCACCAGGGTGAAGATGGGGCAATATCACATCGACGATACGGAGGAATATACCGCCGCACAGGAATCCCACGACCGCAGGAAGCCACGGGATAATTCCCATGTCTCTTGAAAGATCTATTGCGGGGGCAAGGAGCGACCAGAAGCTCGCGGCAATCATCACCCCGCCGGCAAAACCGAGCATCCCGTCCAGTATCTTTCTGCTGATTGTCTTGAAAAAAAAGACCATTCCCGCACCTAATGCGGTGACAAACCAGGTAAACAGGGTCGCAATCAATGCCTGCAATACCGGGCTGTTCAACGATTCCATGAATTTAATCATAGGTACCTCTCCTAAAAATTATTCAATATCGGGTGTCGTTTTTAACCTGTTTCTTTTTTCAAAATCCTCGAAAGCAAGGGTAATTAACCGGTCGATAAGTTCGGTATTGGATATACCACTGTATTCCCATAATTTGGGATACATACTTATGCTGGTAAAACCGGGAATGGTATTTATTTCATTCACAACAATATCACCTTCCGGGGTAAGGAACATATCGACCCGTGCCATCCCGGAGCAGCAGAGTGTTTTATAGGTTTCTACAGCGATCTTTTGAATTTCCCCTGTTTTCTCCGGGGAAAGCTGTGCCGGGATGTCAAGGACTGCGCCATTTTCATCTATGTATTTGGCTTCATACGAATAAAAGCTTTTATTTGGTTTGATCTCCCCTGGTACGGAAGCGATGGGATGTTGATTCCCGAGAACAGAGCACTCGATTTCACGTCCTGAAATATTTTCTTCTATTATAATTTTTAAATCAAAGGTAAAGGCGGTTTTTACCGCTTTTTCATACTCATCTTTATTCGTGACCCGGGATATACCGACCGAGGAGCCGAGGTTGGCAGGCTTGACAAACACCGGCATACCGAGCAGTCGCTCTGCATCGGAAAATGAATATTTTTCCGGTTCGTCTTCTTCCATCAGCAGATATGAGGCAACAGATATTTCCGCTGCCTTAAGCAGGCGTTTCATAATATCCTTGTCCATTCCAATTACAGATCCCAGGATACCTGCCCCGACACAGGGAAGATTCGCCAGTTTCGCAAGTCCCTGTACTGACCCGTCTTCCCCGTACGGACCATGCAGTACCGGGAATATAACATCGATTTTATCCAGGGAATGACCGGTTCTTATATCCATGAGCTGATTATCGTCTCCATTCGGGGTAAGCACCACCTCCCTGGATCCCATATTCAATTGTATCAGCTTCGGATCATCCGAATTCAACAGGGGTATGGAATTCTCATTAATATACCACCGTCCCTGCCTGTCGATCCCGATGAGTACCGGTTCGTATTTGTCCCTGTCAAGCACGTTTAAGATGTTTCTGGCAGACTGCAATGACACCTCATGTTCTGCCGATCTTCCCCCGAATAATAATGCTACTCTTATTCTTTTTTCCATAATCCATGGCATGATAGGGTATTGAGATAAATGTGTCAAGTCACCGCTATTTTTAGAATCAATTCTTATTTCCGGGTGTCGGAAAAAAACATTTCATCCTTACTTTTCATAATTCTTTTTCCCGGTGTTTCATCCAGATAGCCTACAGACAGGAGAATTTGACAGGTAATATTAATATGTTTCTGTCCAGGAATTTCGATTTCTTTATAGTCTGACAAGAGTTAACCACAGATTACATGGCGCCAGGCTAAATCTGGTAGATTGGGATAAGATTAAACGATCTTTAAAATGTCTTTCATAACCCGGTGGGTGCGAATCCTGTTCGGCAAAGTCTGACCTGCAACCGGGAGCGAGTCTTGCACATGCAGGGTAACAGAAATGTGAAGCATAAACAGTGACCACAAAAGCCATGCTAATGATCCTCGAAAGGTTGTTAAATGCTAAAGCCTTCATAGTGGTAATTATGATGATGGGCTTATAAAGGGAGAGGTCTGTTTCTGGAGACTGCAGGAAACATGCCGCCAGAGAGGAATTTACTCAATTGGTACCTTTGGGCGGGTTTTTATAGATTTTTTGCATTTGTGTTGTAAAATTGATCCAGGTACCTGGATTTAGGTAATTTTTCCCTGTACTTTCTTCGATGGAAATTATAAGTTTAGCTATCATTCAGGGGGATTCCTGGCGGGAATTGGTAATGGTATATCCTCATATCCTCAGGGTGGAAATTCGAAATCGGGTAATAACCCTTGACAAAAAGATAAAGAACCACTGAATACACTGAACACATAACGAAGGCTTAAGCCCACAACCCGATTAACAAGCTATCCAGGTTCTTTTTATTATACTGGTCTCATTAACCTGGCGGCCAACGTTTATCTATTTTGCTTAAAATCTTGTTA
>JAFGQK010000012.1 GCA_016935735.1 Spirochaetales bacterium
ATGTAGCATTGTTTTTAAAAAATTAATAGTGGTTTTGTAATTTTTTTGTAATTTTTTTACTTTTTTAGCTGAATAGATATAGTATTTTTATAATTGTTTCAAATGTATACATAATTACTCCTTTTTTTAGATTTCTTCTTTATAATCATATTTCTCTTTTTTTATTTTTTCTTTTTACTGTAAAATTCCCTTTCCCGAATAGATACTTGTTGTTTTTATCCTCTGCACTTTTAGGCCCGTATACCCGGAAACTTTCAGGATCTGCTCCTTTTAATGGATAGCCGTAGTGGTATATCTGTCTGCCGTCTTTACCAAAGCAGAATCCAAGACTTTCAAAGGTTTCCGGATCTGCACCTGTTGTATTTTCCCTGAAAAAAACATATCTTTTGTCCTTTGAATAACCGAATCCTGAAACTGAAAATGACCCCGGATCTGCAAACGTAAGTATATGATTGCACAGGTATACGTGGTTTTTATCCTTTGAATAAGAATTTTCAATCACTTCAAAACTTTTTATATCCGCACCTTTTATTATAAATTTTTGATAAAATACGCTTTTCCTGTCAGAAGCATAATCTTCATTGAGTGCTTTAAATGATTCAGGTTCAGCTTCCTTTACTATTTCAGACTCGTAATATACTTTTTTATTATCCTTAGTATAAGCATCATTGAGGGCATTGAATGTTTCAGGATCTGCCTGGTCAAATTCAATGCCATAGCGGTAAACTTTATTTTTATCGACTGCAAAAACAAATGAAAGCGGCTTAAAACTGTTAACATCGGCATCTGTGATTAATTTGCTCTGACAGTAAATACTTTTTCCTGCAATACAGTAATCATGCCCGAGATATTTAAAATTTTCAGGTTCAGCATGAGAATATTTCCTGCCCGCAAAATAAATATTATTTTTGTCACCTGCAAAATCTTCTCCGATATGCCTGAAAGTCACTGGGTCTGCATCCTGAACAATACCGCTTCTGTAATAAACATTTTTTCTATCGCATGCATAGGAAAATCCCAGAACCTTGAAATTATCCGGATCTGCATTTTCAAGAATCTTATCAAAGTAATATACATGATTATTATCTTTTGAATAAATTTCATTCATCGCTGTAAAGCTTATATAATCTGCTTTAACTATTATTGTTCTGTGCCCTTCACCAGTAGCGCTTGAAAAACAGTAAATATTTTTTTTATCCTTTGCATAATTGGAATTTAAGACAGTAAGAGTATCCCTGTCTATTTTTCTTATTAATTTTGAATCTGAATTGTAGATAAAGTCTTCTGCTTTTCTTTTTTTCATAGTTCCCTTTATGTCATCTGCATTTCAATACTAAACTTATTTTCTGAATCCCTGTACAAGTAAAAATAAGCGCCATTGCCGAAACAGTCGGCCTGGCAGATAAAGCCGGTATTGATTGTAAAACCGCCGTCCTGAAGAAATACGGGATATCCACCAACACGGATCATTTCATTTGTAAAACCATTTTTTTTCAGTTCTTCTTCAAATAAACGCTGCCATTCCCAGTCGATTTCCTGTTCCGGGTCCGGTTCCCTTATAGTTATTGTTACCTCTTTAAAACTTATCCACATGTTCTTTTTTATCTGATCTGCTGACAGTTCTTCAAATGGAGTCAGAATGTCATCGCCGTATAGTTCAATAGAATCAATTTTATTCAGAGAATTAATTGTATAATTATATGAATCCGGGTCCAGTGTTTCTGTGTAAAGTAAAAATACTTTTTTATCATCAAGTTTCAAGTCTTTCAGATCAATGGAACAGTAGGGAAGCAGTTTGTCCCTGTAGTTGTTCAGGTTTTCTGTAAATACATCCTCAAAGTCAGGGAACATTTTATGCGGGGTTTCTGTTTCGGAATATGTGCCTAAAAATACGTTATAACTTTTACGTTTGGGGCTTGTTGCTTGTATCACACTTTCATCCCCAGTGACAGTCATATAATCATTGCTTTTTCTGTTTGATTTATCTGAAGGAAAAATCACTATTTTTTCTTTTTGCGGTATTACTGCAAGAGAGTTGTCATCAAGTGTATGAAGGCCGGTTTTATCATATGACAATCTATTGCTTTTTATTTCTGTATAAATTGTCTCTTTAAACTCAAAAGTATTTTTGTCATAGAGTACCAGCAAGTAGTTATCATCCTTGTAAGCGTCTTTTGCACAAACAGTGTAAGATCCTTTCCATAGAATAAATGGACTTTCAAAAATTATCTG
The DNA here is from genome assembly GCA_016935735.1 of Spirochaetales bacterium. Taxonomy (GTDB): domain Bacteria; phylum Spirochaetota; class Spirochaetia; order SZUA-6; family JAFGRV01; genus JAFGRV01. The sequence goes on from JAFGQK010000012.1 coordinate 2,233, forward strand.
TTTCTCTGATTTTAATTTTCCGAATTCTTCATATGGTTCACAGGGGATCTTATTTTTAATCTGATGAAGTACTTCCCCTTTGGGGGAAACAATAAACACCGCTTTTGAATCAACTACGAATATCCTTTCGTTTTCAGTATCAAAGGTTACCGAAGGAGGTTCATCTTCAAAAATAATATCGGCTGTCCCTGAATACTGTCCTCCTTTACCAATAATAATATTGGAAAATATACCTGTGTTGGCTAAAAGCCAGGTTTCCCCGTCATCAGCGAGAAATAAAAAGGGTTTGTTTATCTGCTTGGGTATATCCTTTTTCCATAAAACCTTTTTTTGATCACTCCTCATATCTGTCATTAACAAACCGGAAAATCTTTCAAAATCAGGCTGTTCCGTGAAATCGGAAACATAGCTGATAACACAACTGCCGTCAGGATGAATAATCTCCCCGGAAGATGCGGATTCAGGTTCCTGCGGAAAAGGCTTGTTAATGTCTATTGTTTTATGCTTTTTGTAATCGGGATCTTTGAAATAAATAATTCCATTTTTTGAAAAACTTACTCTCCCTCTTCCGGATGTTTTATAACAGGCAGTTTCCATACCGTTATATAGAACCTGTATGTAATCATCAGCCTTTTTTTTAATAGTACGTATTATTATATTTTTTCCCGGGTATTCATAAAAATAAACTTCATTTCTCTGCATACTCCCTCCATAGTTAATTCTATTTTTGCGTCGGCTTCTCCCACAACCCAAAGAATTATAAATAAATTTATAGATTGTATAGTAGTTTTTTTTGTTATCTATTTTAGGCAACATCTATTTTAGCTATTGTATCATAAAATCTTGTCAAAGAAAACAAGATTTTATGCAATTACCCTGGATATTTTGCGTTACATACGCAAAATATCCTTCAAAAGCCTGAAAGCGTTCGCGGACAATCCTCAGGATGACATTGGGTGAACGGGGGCGGTAATTGTTTTGCGCGGCCGCTTCCCCTGTTGAAGCAATTAATGCACTATTCGTCGACACATAAGATTAACGCCTGAATACGTAGTGCTGCTTTGCATATGAATCCGTACGTTTCTCGGTCTTCAGCCTTGACGGCGAATCATACGGAATAAAAAAATCCACCTTCCAACACGATGGTATGCCAATGCGGATGCCAGGCGGTACCGGCCGCAAGCGGCCGCGTATTTCTCGTCATAGACGGCGGCGAAGGCGGAAAACCTTTCCCGGAAGAGACGCTGGAGAAGCTTCTGACGAACCGACGATGCGTCAAAGGTTTACCTAAATCCTTTATTGAAGATACCCACATCCAATCGTCTAAAGTTCCTTTCTCTGGTATCTCAATAGAGGCAGGAATAACACAAAGCCCCTTGATACAATCCTGACTCTCTAACTTTTCCACCAAATCCTTATGAAATAAGAGCATATTGGCACATGTTGACACTATCCATCCATCCAAAGGCGCAAAAGAGACCATGTCTATATGTTCTTGCTTCTGCAACATCAAAACATCACTTTGCAGATTAGCTAAACCAAGCCCTATTCGGCATTCAATATTAAGTATAAGCAATTCAGCAGCCAGGCAATCTTCTCGATCAAAGTCGCAGGCACCAAATACAGGTTCAATCATAACCGAGTCTCCAAGTAACTCGACGATTTTTTCGAATTGGTAAAAGTACGGAATCGCGATCCCAAAACATTGGAAATAACAGGGGAGCACAAACCCTGTAACACACTCCTGCTCGCGATTGCATTTTCACCTGACGGCTCACAACTGGCATTTACCAATAACAGCTCGCAGTTGTTTTTGATAGATAGAAAGAGTAACGAGATAATCCCACTTCCCACTATCGGAAAAGTCATCGGCCTGCACTGCCTGTCAGACGGGCTCCTTGTTGTTGTAAACCTTTCCCGCGTTGTCCGCATTTTTATCGGAAAAGACATTGTAAAGGAATGGAATATGGGAGATGAACTGGAAGACAGGTATATCCAGGGTTCTACCGTACTTGGTGACGAGTCAGGAATAATTCTGGCATGTGAACAAAAGGGAGTGGCATTCCTCCCCTTTTGAGGGTATAATCAAAGAAGGAATTTTGTTAATCTTGTTTATATATCATAAGCACTTGTTTCCCATTCCATGCCCGGTTCAAGGTTGCAGATACATTTAGGATCTGTTACGGTGACAACAAGTGTTGCTTGTGGAAGCCCTTCTTCATTATCCCAGTAATTATCAAATTCCTCATCATTCATCTCATCAAAATTTATATTTACAGGGTAGTTATTCTCATCTTTTATATTAACATTTTTAATATATTTATTGCTCTTTTGCTTCATAAATTCTTCATCAAGAATATCAGACATAGAAACTGCTTTTGCAAGGGCACTCTCTTTTTTTATATTCTTGTTTTCAGAATATAAGGAATCATAAAGAATTCCCAATGCAAAAGTATGAGATGTGTAAAATTTTTCCTGGTCAGGGTGGATAATGAACAAACGCAACTCGGCACTACATTCTGCAACATTCAGTACACGGACTCTAAATAAAGAAGACATGGAATACCTCCTGTTTAAATTATAGTAAACCTACAATTTAATGCAAGCAGTTTTCCCTTAATAAAAGCTATTTTCATCTTGAGATATAATTAGCCCGGGGGAAAAAAGATACATCTCTATCATACTTTAAATACTAAAGGGAATGTTCTGCCTGTTTTAATGAGATGCTTTACTATTTTTTATATGACTGAATCAAACAGAAAAGAATTCGACGCCGGGAATCTTGTATTTTATTGATATTTCACATACAATTAAATCAAAACTTATATAGAGAAGGGGGCTGATAAAATAATAAGGAGGTGGGCTTGTGAGTTTTAATATTGATAATGATACATATTTTCACGGTACGCCTTTTTCATTTTCTGCAGGGCTATAGGATCTTAAAGGTTCCATGAAGTATATGGAGATAACTGATACAAAAGATTATTCGGAAAATGATGTATCCAGCTATATTACAGGCCTTGAAGGTTTTGAATATTACGAGACCGCCAGAAAAAGTCAGATCGAATACAACTGGGAATGGAAGGCCGGAGTCAGGTGAGAAATATACAGAAAGCAAGTCTTCCTTTTATGAGTACGGTATGTTCGAGAAAATGAACTACTATTGTTTTCTTGATGAGTGGGAAATGGTTCCCGGATCTCCATAAGGAGATCAGTCATATCGATATCATCAAATTGCAGATCATTTTTAAAGGATGTGCATCGGGCTTAAGCTTGCGTCATGTTATAAAGCTCAGCCTTCAGGATAACTGCTTATCCTCTGCCCGCTCTTTTTATCAAAAACGTGGTATTTGTTACAATACAATGTGACAGCCTTATTTTCTAAAATCCCCGTATGTAAAGGGGAATGGACATAGATGTCATGTACCCCGGCACTCACACAGAGAATGGTTGCTCTTTTGATCGGGAGATGACGGACTTCGGTTATTACACCTGAAACAGTTGGTACATGAGTAGAGCTGCCATCAAGCGTTATATCCTCCGGACGCACGCCGATAAGCATCCCTTCGCCGGCTCCCGGGAACATTTCACTGTTAACGATATTTACCGCCGGAGTATCTGTGTCAGGATTCAAGAACTCTGCCGCAAATAAGCTCGATGGTGATTCGTAAACCTCCTGCGGTGTGCCCACCTGCTCAATACTGCCAATATTCATTATCGTAAGCACATCGGCTAAGCAAAGCGCCTCTTGCTGATCGTGGGTGACGTACACGGTGGTAATGCGAAAATGCCGTAGCAACTTTTTTAACTGAAGCCGGTACTTCTCCCGCAGTCTTTGATCGAGACTGGAAAATGGTTCATCCAATAAAAATAATGCCGGATCCCTGGTAATACAACGTCCAATAGCGACACGCTGTTTTTCTCCGCCGGAGAGAGTGGCGGGTTGTTTATCCATCAAATATTCAATATCGACACCAAGCAATTCGCTGGTCTTCCGGAATTTTTCCTGTGCCAGTTCATCTAACTCCGGCGTTTTCTTCTTAAATAAAAAGAATGACAAGACATTCGCTTTGGCGGTAAAATGGGGGTATAAGGCATAATTCTGAAAGACCATTCCGATTTTTCTTTCAGACGGAGCAATAGTGCCCATATCTTTCCCATCGTAGCATATTTGCCCCGAGTCCAGAGGCATCAGACCGGCAATGAGCCGTAACAGCGTACTTTTGCCGCACCCACTGGGTCCCAGAATGACCATTATCTTTCCGTCTGGAATAGTAAGACTCAGATCTTCCAGGACAAAATCACCTCTTTGGGGACGGATTGCACTTATTTTATCCGTCATTTCCCTTGACCGGAACATTGTTTTGAGGAAAACCCCGGATCCTAAGAATGCCGGTTTCTGAGAAGAAGCCATAAAAGACTTACAGATATTTTTTAGTTCAATCGTGGCCATAAGCAGGTCCTTTCTACAGGGAAAAATTGTGGATAGGCCGGTACAAATGTTACAGTCTATTCCCCTGTTGTACGTTACCGTGCAGATTACTATCGTGCCTCAACGAACGTTGAGGAGTGATTGATTAAATTTTATTTCTTAATCCGCCGGTAATGGAGCAACCAGGAATAAATATCCGAGTCGAATGGATCACAATCCGGATCTACCGGCGTCTTTAGCTTTGAGGTATACACCTCTTCCCAGCACGAATGACCCAATTCGGTAAATAGTGTGAATCGAATGGGAAAGGGAGGATCTGTTTTATTTATTCCAGCCACAACCCTCTGGGTCGGATCCGGATCCACCACCGTATCATGCTTCCCGTGAAAGGCCCAAACGGGATAATTGCGAACATTCCGGTTATAGTCTTTCGGCTTCTTATCATACTCCATGGCCGCTCCGCAAACGGGAACCGCGGCGGCGATCTGAAGAGAAAATCCCTTATTTCGCAACGTTTCCCAGATGCCAGACCCGCCCATACTCAGTCCCGTCATATATGTCCGTGTTTTGTCAATGGGATACTCCTGGGTAAGAGCCTTGAAAGTTTCAATAAACCCGTGCCACCAATGATAAACCGACATCGACTGGGGAGAGATCACAATAAACGGGACAGGCGGATCCCATTCTCCTTCTTCTATCATCCGGGGAGGTCCGTTCTTGCAGACCCTGGCAAGGATCTCCCGGTCCCAATTACTGTTTCCCGATTCATCAGCCCCATGTAAGAATATGAGAGCCGGATAGTTCACTGCCGATGTTTTATAACCGGAAGGAAGATAAATGTAGAAACCGTTCTTTGCCCGGGGATACTCCTTTCCCAGAAACGCCAGATGCTCACCGCCGGTATCCTCCGGCAGCGATTCAAGCTCACTCCAATCCTCTGAATAAACAGATTGATATTTTACCGAACAGGAAAACATAATAACTCCTATGAAAAAAGATAGTAAGATAACTGTTATCTGTCTCATTGTCTTCCCCCTTATTTAAATGAACTTATAATCTTCATCATGAAAAAAACGATTTTTTTACCACTTTATTCAACCGGGACAAATAACGGATTAGCCGGCACAAAACGTACATTCTCTTTTATTGGTAAAGGAACAAGAAGCTGCATTTTTGTATTGTCTGATGCAATACACTCGATGAGTTTATTTTTTCCATCAAGAAAATGTTCCCTGATGATTTTAGCATCGATTCCTTTTCCGTCTTTGATGAGTTTAATTTCTTCTGACCGGAAATAAAGCATATACTCGCCATCTTTTTTTTGTATATTGTGTGGAAAAGCAGATACCTGCCCGTTCCGGATCCGGACAGGGTATGTGTTCACACCATAACAAGAGAATATTTCCATCACCTCCGGGTATTGCGGATTGTTATAAACATGTTGTGTTTCACCAAACATTTTTATCCTGCCATCAATAAGGATAACAACATAATTACTTAATGCAAGGGCATCATGGGGATCATTCACGCAAATGATCGTGGTTTTTTTTAGATGAGTAAGAATTCTTTTAATAATCATCCTGATTTTATGTTGTTTATCTTTATCCAGGCGACTCATCGGCTCATCCATTAAAAAAAGATCCACATCCCTGATTTTTTCCCTGCCAATGGCAACGAGTTGTTTCATCCCTTCGGGAAGCTCTTCCGGTTTAAAAGGGAGATATGCCGTATCAAGCTGTAATTCTTTTAATGCCTTTTCCAGATCTTCTTTTTTTGCTTGCTTCTGTTTGCTTGAAAAAAAGGGGAACATGATATTCTCTCTGGCCGACAGATGCGGAAACAGGGCATAATCCTGAAAAACAAATCCAATTCGTCTTTCCCCCGCTTTTAACATATCGATTCTTTTTTTACCGACAAAAACAGCGCCCGCTGTTAGTTCCTCCAGCCCCGCAATCCCGTAAAGCAGGAGGGTCTTCCCGGAACCTGACGGCCCAAGGATAGCAAGGATACTTTCTCTGGGAAATGAAAAAGAAATATCGGTCAGGGAAAAAGAGCCTGTATCTACACATACATTATCAAGTACCATAAGTGAATCATCAGTATTAATAGAGTGATTATCATACTTCTTTGTCCGGTTTGCATACTCATGTTTTTGTTTTTTCACGTATGCCTGCAGATCTGAGAAGAGAATACGGACAGCACTTCCTATTTTAAATGCCTCAAGTTCCCCTTGCTTAATCAGATTATACACCATCTGGGGCGATATATTAAGATATTTCGCGACTTCTTTTATTGTTAATGCCTGGTCTTTTTGATCCATTATAATATCCTATTATAAGCTATTATATTGTATAATATAATATATTATTATACATATTTCAAGTATATTTTGTATATTTATATTATATCTTTAACCAGAAAGAATTCATGTATGAGTTAAAAACTATAGACTTTACTGATGTTTAAGAACAAATGATAGCTAAACTTATAATCTCCCCCGTAGAAAAATCACTATTTTCCTACCACTTACGCTTATTTTAAACATAATGGCAAATCGTGCCACAAAAATTTACACAGAAACCCAATAAAATTTCGATAATTTGGTAAAATCTTCCCTTTCCACCTGTTTTGTGTACTCTCCTTTAATTTTTTTTATGCTTTTCAAAGCATGGTAAAAAACTTAAAATTATTATAATTTATAAAAGCAACATCGTTGAAGCCCAATTATAGTTTACATAAGGTGCCGTATTTAACAGTCTGGATAATTAATAGCTTAATTTCTTGTATATTTATCTATTTTGCTTAAAAGCTTGTTAAAATAACAAAATTTTAAGCAAAACAGATAAACGTTGGCCGACAGGTTAATGAGACCAGCATAATTAAAAGAACCTTGATAGCTTGTTAATTGGGTTGTGGGCTTAAGCCTTCGTTATGGAATATTATCCAGTTTAGTTTTGTTCAAGCTCCGTCCCTTGCATACTGGGGCTGTTCAAAAAGTCAGAGTGAGACGTAAGCTTTTTAGACAGCCATCCCTTTCTATTTATATGTTTTTCCATGGTTATCACCAGTCTATCACA
>JAFGQK010000141.1 GCA_016935735.1 Spirochaetales bacterium
ACTGGTCTATTTAACCTGGCGGCCAACGTTTATCTATTTTGCTTAAAATCTTGTTATTTTAACAAGATTTTAAGTCAAAATAGCATAACGTGGTTTTCAATAATAATGAGTCTGTCATCGATGTATCGTATGCAGACCGAAGACTGAAAACGAAAGGAGTATATTATGAAAAAAACAATTCCGGTTATTTCTCTCTGTTTAGCGTTTCTTTCAATGAGTCCAAGTCTCTACAGCCTGACAGGGGATGAAATACTGGCAAAAACAGAGGAAGTCCTTTCAGGTCCCAGGGATTACGAGGGGCGCCTGACTATGACTCTTGCAAATTACGATGGGAGCGGGAAAGAAGAACGTGCTTTAAAGGTCTGGTTTGCGGGAAAGGAAAAACGGGTGATAAAGTTCCTTTCACCTTCTTCGATGAATGGCATAGGACTTCTCTCTCTCGATGCGGATGAAATGTATCTGTATCTCCCGGCGCAGAACAAGATAAGGAGAATTGAGGGAGGGGTGAAAAACGACGATTTCCAGGGAACCGATTTTTCCTATAATGAAATGGGATCCTATGATTACCGGGAGGATTATACCGCCGGGGTAGATGCAGAAGATGAAACCACCTACACCCTTATCCTCAAGATAAAACCGGATGCGGACAAGCCGTATGATAAAGTAATGATGATAGTGGATAAATCGACTTTTATCCCACAGACGATCGAGTTTTATAAAGACGATACGCTTAAAAAAATTTTATCGATTCTTGAAATAAAAAAAACAGGTTCGAACATAGTCCCGTCGCGGATAAAAATGGAAAACGTGGAAAAAAAGCATTATACGGAGATGATCATGACAGAGATGAAATTCGACCAGGGATTGCTTGAAAAGAATATTTTTTCCAAACGTTTTCTGAAGAAAAAGGCCCAATAAAGGAGGATGATGTGAAACATTTTTTTCTGAGTATTATTGTTTTCATCGTGATGGTATCGGGGGGAACACTCCTGCATGCGATGGATATACGCGGGGAAATGTCTTCCGGGACACGGGTTGCCCTTGAAGATGGTGATATCCTTTTCAACCAGGAAAACGGGAGTCTGACATTCGATAACCAGGTGAATGACAACCTTTATGCAAAACTCGTGGTTGATTTTTGTTATTATAATAACCCGGCCGGACAGACAAGCTTTTCCACTCTTTTAGAACCGGCCGAACTGGGGATTGTCTATTCCATATACCCTTTTGAAATAGGGATCGAGGAAGCATATGTAATGTATTCCGATTTTCTTTTTCCGGGTCTGGATTTTTCTATCGGGAAACAGAGGATTTCCTGGGGAACAGCAGACAGGTTCAATCCCACGGATATTCTTAACCCCCTTAATATGAAAGACCCGCTTGAATTCGGCAAAAAAATCCCCAGCCTTGCATTTAATCTGGTCTGGAATTTCGGTATGTTCGACAGCTTTCTTCAATTCGTATACGAACCATACTCCGGTGTCGCACGTCTGAATCCGGAACTTGTCAATACCATGCAGGGCGGACTCGATGCAGCGTATGCGGGAATTCTTTTACAGGGAGGACTCACCGATGACGAACCCTCCTGGGATTCTGCAACAGTGGAAACACCCGGGGCAAATATAGAAAACTTTGTCATTGGTACAAAGGCAGGGGCAAGTCTCTATGGCTTTGACCTGTCGGTAAATTATGCGACACGGATGAATGATATGCCTTATGTGAAGGAAATCGATCTTGTTATCGATCCTTTTCCCGGGAACGAAGTGTCTGAGAATACCTGTACTTTCGGGTATTACAGGGAACACGAGGTCGGATTCGATGTTGCCAAGGATTTCGGGATATTCTTAACCTGGGCAGAGATCGCACTCTTTTTCCAGGAAGAACAGGAGACAGCTCTCACCACCTCCATACCGGCTATGTCGATGACTACGACCGAACATTCTCAAATCCTTTCCCCCGAACCGTATGTAAAATACACGGCCGGGTTAAGCCAGAAACTCTGGGGATTCTTCTACTTCAATATCCAGTATAACCACGGGTTCTTCGGTGAGCGGGGAAATGAAGGTGCAGAAAGGCTCCAGGATTACCTGGTACTCCGTACGGAAATCGAGACTCTTTCCGACAAATTGATATTCGGGCTTACCGGGCTTGGAAATCTTAATAACCTCTATGATGCTTTCGAAGACAGCGATATGTTTCAATATATTTCCGATAACTACGGGGTTCTTTTCGAATTCGATATTACCTACCGGCCTTTCCCTGATTTTTCCCTTAAGGCCGGGGTCATGTTGATTGACGGGAAAGATACTTCAACCCTTGGAAGTATGAAGGATTACGATATGGCAAGCATCCAGATCAGTTATTCTTATTAAAGTAGTGAAGACCACCTTGTTTAAAAACGGTAACCGGTACCTTAATGCATTTACAATCGTGCCTCGACAAATGTTGAGGAGGGTTCGACAGAAGTTGAGGAGGGTTCGACAGAAGTTGAACCCCGATTGTAAATAAAACAAGGTGGGGTTCAACTTTTGTGTTACTATGGTCGAGAATCCTGGTATTATTCCAGGATTCTCGACCCGTAAAACAGAAGTTGGCCGGCACCTTCCTGGACAATTTATAACCTTTCAATATTAGTTATCTATAAGGGGCATATTCAATCTTTAAAAATTAATTAAAAAGATTGGAGACCCTTTATTATTGCTAACAATATCTTAATTTCTAATTCTGAACTTATAATAACTTTCCTTTTGTCAAATTATAGTATTTGCTGGAATGTAAAAAACTTATGAATGGGATAAACATAAAAAAGATATAAAAATTATTGAGGAATATATATGTCGACAGAAATAAACTTTCCATAACAGAATTTATCATCTCCACTTTGCTTCATCCAAATTGATTTCTGTTGATCATGGATTGACTTTTTCCAGATTCTTTTCTATAGTTCCCTGGTATGAGTACTGTTATTTATTATTTTTCCGGAACAGGTAATTCATTGCATGTGGCAAGAGAATTGCAGAATCGAATCCCGGATGCATACCTTATTCCGATTGTGAGTCTTCTAAGTCAAGATGTTGTAAAAACAAAAGCAAAGACAGTTGGCTTTGTTTTTCCCATTTATATCACTTTAGCCCCGGTTCCTGTAAGAAAATTCATGAAAAAATTGGATATTACATCAACTGAGTATATTTTTACCATAATTACAAGGGCAGGCACCTTATGTTTAGCACATTACTATGTTGAATCTATCCTGAAGAAAAAAGGGAGAAGTCTGGATTCTCACTTTATTCTCAATATGGCTAACAATTCACCTACAGGCATCAAACCGACGCAAGGTGATCAAAATTGGATCAATGAATTAACAAAAGAGAAAATTGCTGAAATGGAATACGCAGTACAACATCAACTTGATCTTATTCAAAAAATAATTACAAATAAGGAAAAATATCCTGAAAAAGGTTTTTCTCATCCGTTAAAAACTTTCTTTACAAATCTCCTTTCTTGTATAACCGATAACATACATACAGAAATTAAATTTTATTCTGATGAAACCTGCAATAACTGTAGAATTTGCGAAAAGGTGTGTTTATCTGGTAAAATAAAAATAGATTATAGAAAGCCGGTGTGGCAAAAAAATGTCCACTGTTTTTACTGCTATGCATGTTTTAATTTTTGTCCGGAACAGGCGATTCTTGTTAAAAAGATCTATACGTTAAAAAACGGAAGGTACTCTCATCCAGAGATTACGGTACAAGATATTGCAGGTCAAAAACAGGTTTAGAGCTATCAAACATATATTGCATTTAAAACATCAGGATCTCCGTTTTTTAATAAATACAATATATATTCTTTTATTGTTATTGCTAATTTCTTATTGTTTCTATTAAAAGAATATTCAATTGTATAATCAGCAAATCTTTCAAAATAGTAATGTATGGATTCATTTGAAAAATTATCATTTTTATGTTGTTTAATAAAATTGGGATATTTATTATTAATATAATTTCTCACCTCATTAACTGATATCATTTTTGTTCTTATTAAAATATTTTTTAAAAACAGGTCTCTTTTAATTTCCTGTTTTCCTTGTTATATTATATAGAATGATTTTTTTATTTTATACAAGGCTTCTTTTATATTTACTGGTATTCTGTATCCCTTTTTTCCACCCGGCTGTTGTTGTCCCGTATGATACCCAGGCATGGTGGTTCTGGTTTATAATTTTACCCCTGGAAATGCACATTGCCCATTTCTTGTCCCCGCCAAAGCTGAAATTCCGTTACTGGATTCTCTGTGCCCTTGCCCCCCTGCTTTTATATACCCTTTTCTTATCCGGCATTAACCTGGAGTCCCTTATATCTGCCGTCATCTGTATATTTGCTTTTATATCCACTGTCCTGATCTTTAAGACCAGGGCAAAAGGACAAATCTTTGCTGTCCTGGAAATATTCTTGTTAAGCCTGCTTTATTATAAAATAATCGGATTTTCCAGGGCATCTGAATATATAGCCAGGAAGAGTGAGAATGTTACCCAGGTTATTATTATCATAAGTGTCCTCGCTTTCCTGTTTCATGCTGTCGTCCTCTATCTCTCTACATACAAAATGAGAATAAAGACCGATAAACGTATGGGAAAAGAGATAGCCCTTTTCGCTGGAATTGCCCTGCCTCTCTTATTGATCTTTTCCCTTTTCCTGCCTGCGGATTTTGTAAAAAACAGTATGGTATTCAATCAATTGGGGGGCGAGGTAAAACCCAAACCCATTCCATCGAATGAACAGGGGGGCCAGCTTAAAGACGGGAACCTTGATAATGGAGGTGGTTTTGAAGGAATACCCTCCGAATTATGGCAATTGACAGGGGAAGAATCTTCCAGCTCAAACCGGCAATACGCTGTTATGGTTATAGCCAGTAAAAAGGATCCTGTTTATGCAGCTTCCCGTTACCTGGGAAAAATCGATGAAACCATGGGATTTACCGAGACACCGGGTGAGGAACTCAATACACTCACCTATCTGCGGTTGCTGGAAACCTGGGAAGCAGGGCAGGAGAACCTGGATGCAGAAAGAGATCTTTTTGATATGTTCTGTATTTCCACCATCCCGGAAAAGGTACTCCCCTATAAGCCGGTCACTCTCGAGCCTACTATCTTTAATAAAAGATACTATCCATTCAATTATTCATACAAATCAAGCTCTTTAATCAGTGGAGCAGAAATGGATGATTTAATAAAAGCCAGGGAGCTTGATGACCAGGAAAAAAAGCTGTTAAAGCAATACATGGAAATTCCCATGGAACAATCCCTTCTGGATGATTTCAAAGGATACCTGGATGAGATTATCAAAGAAGAGAGCACCGGTTTTGAGAAAATCATTGACATTTTGAAAAGCTTTGAAACATATCAATACCGTATATCAGGGAGGGACAGGCCATCTCTTTTAAGGCTGCATGATTTTCTTTTTGCTACCAGGACAGGGGACTGTACCGAGTTTTCCCATATGACAGCTTTACTGGCCAGACTCGAAGGAATCCCGTCCCGTGTTGTAGAGGGCTACCTGGGTGCAAAGGAACTCCAGACCACGGATCATCGATCTGCCCTTTTTTATTTAACCAGTAAAATCGAGATGCTTTCTTCCTATCCCTTTCAGGACCTCATTCTTATTACCACTGCACATAAACATTCGTGGACTCAAGTCTATGTCCCTGTATACGGTTGGATTGATATTGAATCCACTGCTTTTGCCATCCCCCCTCCCCCGGGTATGGACTTGAATCAAAGAAAGATTATTGTGCCTATCCTGAATCCCGAAGAAGAAGAACCGCCCGTATCTTCTTTCCCCTGGCAGTTCGTCCTTATCGCCTTGGGCATCATAACCAGTGCAATTATTGCGGGACTGTATATCTTCCGTTATTCAAAAGAGTTTTATTTATGGATTGTTTCACGAAAGAACAACATAAAAGGGATAAAAGCCCTGTTTAAGCTTCTCCTGATGCGTTATGCTTCATATGGGTATGAACTCAAACCATACTGGCAGACATCGATGGAATATGCAGAAAAATATAATGAATTAAAAGGATTTGCCGGGCTCTATACCCGTATACGGTACAATAGAGTACATAATGACCATCAAAAAGCTGAATTAAGAACCATGTATCATTCTTTAATAAAAAAGGGGAAAAAACCGGGACTCCTTGCCGGAATAAAGAAATTGTTTACCTTACGGGGATTGTATTATTGAAAAACAGGAAAAACAGGAAAAACAGGACAGGATGCTTTATATCATTGTGCATACTCATTCTGTTTTCCTCCTGTCAGTTGAAAGAAGACTGGATTAAATTCAGGGGACACAATGGTTCGGGGTATACACCGAATTCCATTCGTCCACCTATTGCGGTAAAGTGGAAACTAAGACTCCAGGTAAAAGAGGAACCGGCCAAAACATTTAATCCCCCGATTATTATGGATAAGGTGATTTATTTCGGATCCATGGACGGTAATTTCTATGCCCTTGATGTGGAAACCGGGTATATGAAATGGGTATTCAGGACAAAAGGCGGGATCAATTCCATTCCTACCGGGGATAAAAACAATGTCTATTTCGGCTCAAATGACGGAACAGTCTATGCAGTATCCCGGGAAACAGGAGAAGAAGTATGGCAGTATAAAGGTGAATTTACCATTCAAAGCACCATTGTTTCTTATAAAGATTATATCATCTTTACCGAAGATATGGGTTCCACTGTTTTCCTTTCTAAAGATGGAAACATACGCTTTACCCTGGAGAACAACGTATGGATGAGGAATGCTTTCCTGGAATACCAGGGGGTTCTTTATGTGATCCCCGGGGCTTCCCTCGATACAGGAATTCATCGCCTGGGCGCTTATGATGTTTCATCGAATAAATACCTCTGGTTCCTGGACACGGATAATTTAAAAACTGTCTGGTATTCTTTCGGGGCTATCCGGGGTGATTATCTTCATTATTCCACGGCATCGTATTATCATCCGGATATTGTATTTGACTATTATGCGTTAAACAAAACGAACGGGAAAATAAACTGGGTCTCACAACATGTTGCGGATCTCGGTGGGTACATCCCCGATTCGCCTTTATCCTATTTATATAGTACAACAGATATTATCGATTATATGGCACCGGGACTGTGGAATGATCTCGTTATTTATACCTCCGGCGATACGATCGTGAGAGCTTTTCGTGCACGCAATGGCAGCCTGGTATGGCAGAAACGATTCGACCATGTAACAAGCAGTTCACCTACTATTGCCGGTGACCGTGTCTATTTCGGATTAAGGGGTGATGCGGTTCCCGGGGGAGAACCCGCAAAACTCGTCTGCCTTTCCGCTTCCTCCGGCATTCAGGCATGGGAGCTGGATATAGACGGTGCGATTCTTGCCGGGCCTGTCATTTCCGGCAAATGGATCGTATTCGGGACAGACCAGTATTACTTTTATGTTCTGGAAGAGCTTTTTTAAAAGCAACAGCGGGACAAATCAATTAAAACAGGCAATTTTCTTTTTCGAAATTCAAAATGGTATTGACATTAATTGAATTTATGCTAAAATGGGATGAGTATTTATTAGACCTTCTGCATTAATATACTTTATGGAATCTTCATTAAATGCGTATGGAGAGGTGTTTTGCTAAATAGCTTTCATTCATCATTTATGATAAGTAACTATAGAAACATAATCGCACAGTATAATGAATTGGATATGAAATGAAATTTCTGATTGTCGATGATTCCCGGATCATGAGAAATATTATCAAGAATATAATAAATCTCCTTAAGATTAAAGATGTTGAATACAGGGAAGCGTCAGATGGTATCGAAGCATACAAAATACTGGAAGAAGATAATATCGATATTCTTTTCCTGGACTGGAACATGCCCCATTTGAATGGGCTTGATCTTGTAAGGAAACTCAGATCGATAGGGAAATTCACGAACCTTCCGATTATAATGATTACTTCCGAGGCCGCTAAATATAATGTCATAGAAGCGGTAAAAGAGGGAGTGGACGATTACATTGTAAAACCGATTAGAGAAGACACTTTTCTTAAAAAGTTGAAAAAGTTTATTGACAAGTGTTCAACTTAGGTTGAACTCCAATTATTGTTTTAAACAAGGTGGTTAAAGAATTGACCACAGGAGTTGTATGGAAATAAAGTATATTAATCCATTTATTGAAGCGACAAAGGGTGTTTTTTTTAACTTTTTTAATAAAACACCGGATGTAAAGACACCATATCTCATCAGGAAGGAAGAACCTCATAAATGGGATATATCCGCAATAATAGGAATCGCCGGAGAAGCCAGGGGAGCGGTAGTCTTGAGTTTCAGTAAATTCCTTGCAACTTACCTCACCTCTATTTTAGTAGATCGTGAAGTGAAGGAAATAGACGATGATGTTGTAGATACCCTTGGGGAAATGGTGAATATTATTGCAGGAAATGCAAAAAAAGGACTGGAGGAATATATGCTGGTTATTTCTCTCCCTTCTATTGTTACCGGTATTAATCATGAAATAAGGTGGCCTGGCAGCAGGAATATATCTATAATCGGGATTCCTTTCCATTCTTCATGTGGGGAGTTTACCCTTTCTGTTGGTCTGGAAAATATCATTTAGGCTGTCTTTGCCCTTAAAACAGACCGGCTTCTGGCCGGATAGAGAAGGAAAGTAACATGTCAGCAAAAAAGATCGCTCTGAGTATTATTACGAGCGGAACATATGATACCCTTAGCCTGGAAGACAGAAGCCGGTTAATATTCCTGAACAGCCTTATTATTATAAGTGAAATCATATTACTCATGTTTTCTCTTAGTGCTTTAAGAGAGATGAACCTCGTCCTCTTTATTGTAAATTCTTCCGCTTTTACTTTTATTTTCGCTCTTTTTGTATTTTTACGTATAACAAAAAAAATTACCCCGGCAAGCCATGTATTCTCCATAATCGGATTTTTTCTATTCTTTTACCTTGGGACCTCGGGCGGAAGTGATAATTCCGGGACTTTATGGATACTTTCTTACCCCCTTATCTGCATATTTCTGCTTCGCCTTAAGACAGGTATTATATACACTCTTACCTTTATTTTTGGGGTAAGCCTTTTTATATTCATACCCTTTCTACCCAGTGCAGATTATTCCCTTTCCTTTAAGATGAGAATAATCGGTTCCTATATTCTGATGCTCGGATTCTCCGTTATGTATGAAATAACAAGGGAAGGGATGCATAAAAAGCTTGAACAAACAACCCTGGATCTTCTTAATGAAAAGAAGCAGAGGGATAATCTTTTTAATAATGTACGAGAAGGAATTTTTCTGCTTGATAAGGATTTAAGAGTGAATGAAAGCTATTCCAGGGCACTGGAGGTTCTTCTTTCTGAAGATAAACCCGGAAATCAAAGTTTTCTGGAAATCCTGAAAGAAAAAGTACCTAAAAAATTAATCTCGGCAACAAAGGATTACCTGAATATGTTCTTTGACCCTGCCAGGGACGAGGAGCTTCTGGAAGAAATTAATCCACTTAAAAGAGTGGAGTATAATGTCCTTATGAACGATGGAAGTTTTAAAGCCAAACAGCTTGAATTTTCTCTGAACAGGATAACCGATGAGAAGAAGAATATATATATTCTTGCCACAGTGCGGGATATAACAGAGGCTTTTGAGCTGTCTAAAAAGCTTAAAAAGGCAAGGGACGAAACCAACAGGCAAATGGAGACGATTTCCCAGATCATAAATGTAAATCCCGTGCTTCTGGATGATTTTATTAAGGAAACGGAAATTGAGCTGGGTGATATCAACAAGATATTAAAGGCAGATAACAAGAACTATGTAAATACCCTGGCCAATATTTACCCATCCATACATGCTATTAAAGGAAACGCCATATTGCTGGGATTGAGTAATCTGGTGAAAAAACTTCATGAGATAGAGGAGGAAATCGACAAACTCGGTAAAGAGAATTTGAGTTTTAATGATATTCTTCAACTTATAATAAAATTATCAGATGTACAGTCGGAAATAAGTATGATAAGGGAATCGATTCAAAAGGTCGTTTCATTCCAGGTAAATATAGAATTCATGCAGCGAAATAAGACTGATCTTTTCATTAATGCAATAAAGCGGGTCATTGAGAAAACAAGTGCTGCCCAGGGCAAAGAAGTGGAATTAATAAAAGATAATTTCGACAGCAATTTAATTTCCGATGAAAATATGAAGGTAATAAGGGATGTATTTATTCAACTGGCACGCAATGCCGTTTCACATGGAATAGAATCCCCTGGCGACAGGGTAGTAAAAAATAAAGGAAAAAAGGGAAAAATCTATATTCGAAGTGACAGAAAAGGTGAAAGTACCGTGTTTAAATTTATTGATGATGGAAAAGGAATAGATCTGGAAAAGATCCGGGAAAAAGCGAAGAGCCATAAAGACTTTTCGCTTCTGGACCTGGACGGGTTTGATTCGCGGAAACTCCTCAAGTTGATATTCCACCCGGGATTTTCCACGGCAGACAGTACCAGCATATCCTTTGGAAGGGGAATCGGTATGAATCTTATTCTGTCAAAATTAAAAAGTATCGGTGGAAAACTGAAGGTACAGACCGCACCTGACAAAGGCAGTGAATTCACCATTATAATCCCAAATAAGAAAACAAACAACAGGAAGGGGTGATATCGAAAGAGTAAAAATTTTTAACCTGCCAGTTATTTTACGTACATGACGGGTAAAACCAGCCGTAAGATAATTGGGGTAATATGGGAATGCAAAAATCAAATTTAATGTTCAGGATGTTATATGGTAGAAGAATATGAAGAAATCATTTTAAATTTTAACAATGAAAAGGGAAATTCAGTACACGCGGTCTATTCATTTATAAAAGGAAGAAGGCCACTCGTAATTATCACACCGCAATATGAAAAAACAATAAAGAACAACCTTATCCCCATGCTTTACTTCATAAATAACGGTTTCAATGTATTACGATACGACAACACATTCCATAAAGGAAACAGCTATGGAGATTTTGAGCAGTTTACATTCGGGAGTTCAATGGACGACCTTGAAGCGGTGAGTAAATTTATCAAAAAAGATGGCCGGATCAATTCCGGGAATGGCATTGCCCTCCTGGGAATCAGTATCTCCAGCAGGACAGCTTTCAAGTATCTGTCCAGGCATACCACTCTTTATGATATTTTTCTGTCACTGGTCGGTGTTGTTGATATGCAGTTTACCTTAAAATCCATAACAACTATCGATCTGGTCCAGGAAACCATAAATAACCCGGGAATAAAATGGGGCATAAGAAAAGTCATTAAATATGATATAGATTATGATAACTTTTTAAAAAATTGTATAGAGGAAAATTTTCATAATCTGGAATCAACCAGGAAAGATGTCAGCAACATCAGGACAGATACCTGCCTTATTGCCGCTGAACGGGACCCCTGGATTAATTTTTATGACTATGATACTGTCTTTAAGGATAATAAAGCTATCTTAAAGGATGTATACAGGATTCCTGGTGCAGATCATTTGTTATATAAGAATCCCGATGCCATTCAAAAAGCCATGTTTAAAAGCGTAAAGTTTTTATGCAAGACGTTTTATAGACAGGAAATTCCAGATGATGAGATAAAAAGTCCCAGCATGTATGAAGTGTTAAAACTGAATAGACTGGAACACCAGAGACAGAAGGAAAGTGTATTGGTGAATGTGAGGTAAACTCCTCCTTAATCTTTAAAACCATTGTGCTGCGAAGGGCGAAAATCTTGTTATTATTCCAGGATTTCCGGCCATATAATATTTGTGTTGGCTAAAACCTTCATCGATATTATATCGCTGCAGGTTTAGGGGTACTATTATTTCTGGTTCCCAGGATAGTCAACAATATCTGTAAGCTCAATGTTTACTCCTTTAGACAATCCATTTACACAAAAAAAGTGCATAATTTCCTCACATCAATGTAAAGCACGGCATATAAAAGTATTTGCATATACGGGACAGCATATACTATGATAGAAAGTGAATACAAGAGGATTCTTTTCCGGATCCGCCTGTTTTGTTCCACTGCATAAAGAGTATGAATGCTGGATTTTTAAAATAGTGAATAAAGGAACAGAGGTAAGAAAACTGGTACGATTTATCTATTCAGAATATGCAAGCCACAGGAATATAGCAGCAGATACATTTTATCTACAGTACCTTATAAAAACTACAATCGTGGTTCAACTTGTTGGACAGTGTTTAACATTCGTTGAACCCCCATTATTGCTTTTGATAAGGTGGTATTCCAGGTATAGGGTAATTAAGTGAAAACAAAAACAGGTGATAACAAAATAGATTTATTCCAGGTCTTGAAAAATCAGAAATACATTTTAATAATGTCCATACCATTTGTTATATGGCTGATTATTTTCCGGTATATACCGATTTGGGGATGGATAATGGGATTCCAGGAGTTTCAGCCCGGCCAGCCTGTAAAATGGGTTGGATTTGCCCACTTCATTAAATTATTCCAGGAACCCAGGTTTTATCTGGCTTTAAGAAATACCTTTGTTATGAGTGTTTTGAATTTATTTTCCGGGACAATCGCCGCTATTACCTTTGCTTTATTTCTTAATGAAATTAAATTTGGGGTTTTTAAGAGAACGGTACAGACAGTTTCATATCTGCCGTATTTTGTTTCCTGGGTTATCGTTGCATCTATTTTTACCAAACTTCTTGCCCTATCCGGTCCTGTTAATGAACTGCTGGTACATCTGAAATTAATAAAGGCCCCGGTTTCTTTTTTCGGGGAAAAAGAATATTTCTGGTGGATTCACGCTGCTATTAATGTCTGGAAAAACACAGGATGGAACGCGATCATCTATCTTGCCGCCATTTCAGGTATTAATCCTGAACTCTATGAAGCAGCCAGGATAGATGGAGCCGGCCGGTTCCGCCGGATGTGGCATATTACCATACCCGGTATATTACCGGTTGTTATAGTGATCCTCATTATGAATATTGGCTGGCTTATAAATAGTGGTTTTGAAAGCCAGTTTTTGCTTAAAAACTACCTGGTTATAGAGAATGCCGAAGTTCTGGATTTATATGTTATCGATTATGGCATCAAATTGAGCCGCTATTCCTATGGGACAGCTATTGGTATTTTTAAATCCGTTGTAAGTATCATCCTGGTGATTGTTGCCAACAGGCTGGCGAGAAAGGCGAGTGTTTCCTATATTTTTTAGACCGGGGGATTACATGAAGAAGCATATAAAAACAAGGTATCTCGGTTACTCTATTGTTTTATATAGCATTATGAGTATTATTCTCTTTATCACTGTATACCCGTTTATTAATATATTAGCTATCTCATTAAATGATGCCACGGATACATTAAGAGGAGGGATATATCTGGCCCCGAGAAAGTTTACTTTATTGAACTATACAACAGTATTCAGTTTTCCTGCCCTTCCCGTTGCTGCTTTACTTTCCGTATTGCGTACCGTTGCCGGGACAGCCGCGGGAATTATCTGTACTGCGATGTTTGCATATGCACTGCAGCAGAAGCATTTTATCCTGAAAAAGCCGGTAAGCATATTACTTTTATTAACCCTTTATATTGGCGGGGGTATTATCCCGGATTTTTTTTTAATGCGCAGTCTTGGCCTTATAAACAATTTTTTAGTGTATATCCTGCCCGGTCTCATAAATGCATGGAATGTCATTATTGTCCGGGCATATATGGAGAGTATCCCGGATAGTATTTCAGAAGCTGCAAAAATGGATGGAGCCCATGATTTCCTTATTTTTTTTAAAATTATATTCCCTTTATGTGCACCAGTGATTGCCACAATCGGCCTTTTTATTGCAGTAGGACAATGGAATTCATGGTTCGATACGTTTCTCTATTGCAGCGGGGAAAAATTCCTTACAACCCTTCAATACGAACTTATGAGAATAATGAAAAATGTCCAGACAGCTTCCAATGCGGATGTATTCAGGGGAGGTATGGAACAGGGTTCTACAATGATAACACCCCAGGCAATCCAGGCTGCAATAACTATTATTGCAACAGTACCGATTCTATTCGTTTATCCTTTTGTACAGAAACACTTTGTTAGGGGAATTCAACTGGGTGCTATCAAGGAATAATTAAGGAGGCAAGAGAATGAAAAAGATTTTTTTTATAAAAGCAGCAGGTTATATGGCTGTCTGCATCCTTATGGTTTTTCTATTTTTAAGCTGCACAAAGGCAGCCAGGGATAGTTTTACGCTTACCATGTTCTGTTCGGATATTAATCCGGATTATGACAATTTCCTGAGTCCGGTAGCACAGAAAATCAAGGAAAAGACAGGTGTTACCCTGGATATCCAGTATCCTGTCGGGGATGCCGGCGAGAAAATGACATTGATGCTCGCATCAGGAGAATATCCCGATCTTGTTTATGCAAAAGGCGAAGGAAACAAGTTTGTCCAGGCAGGTGCCTACATTGACTTAAGGGAATTAATTGAAAAACATGGTCCCAATATAAAGAAATTCTTTGGAGACGAGTACCTGAAACGGCACCGGTACAGTCCCGAAGATCCGTCCATTTACTGGATTGGGAGTTTGCAGGTAAATCAACAGCTCATTGAACCGGGACAGGGTTTTCAGGTCCAGGTAGCTGTTCTTAAAGAACTTGGTTATCCGGAAATCAAGACAGTAAAGGATTTTGAAAGGATTATAGCAGAATATGCGAAAAGATACCCGGAAATTACTGGAAAACCGGTAATTCCCTATACTCTCTGTTTTGACGGCTGGCGGATACTCATATCAGTTACCAACAGTGCAGTGTTTGCAACCGGGGGAAATGGGGACGATGGCGAGTGGTATGTTGATGAAAAGACATATAAACCGGTGATTCACCACACACGCCCGGAAGAAAAGGAGTACTTCAGATGGCTTAATCATATGTATGCTACAGGATTGCTTGATCCTGAATGTGTTACCCAGACATATGATATGTATATAGAAAAAATCAGTTCAGGAAGAGTACTGGGATTATCTGACGCGACATGGGAATACCTTGGTGCAAAAAATGCCCTCAAGACAGCCGGAATGGAAGAACGTTTGTATGGCATATTCCCTGTTGTCCTTGAACAGGGAATGGAAAATAAACTATTTATGTCCGGAGGATACATCCCCGGCTGGGGAATCGGTATTACCACAAAATGCAAATATCCGGTACGGGCAATAAAATTTCTTGACTGGCTCTGTACAGAAGAAGCCCAGGTACTTCGTCACTGGGGTATTGAAGGTGAACACTGGGAAATCCGGGATGGAAAAAGGGTGGAAACGCAATCCTTCATAGATTTTAAACTCAAGGATGTGGATTGGAAAAGAAAAACAGGTGTGGGTCTCTATTCCTATCCCTTCCCTGAATATGGAACCGGGAATGTGGATTCTCAAGGGTATCAATACAGAAAGGAAGGTACTGTTGATGATGTCCGGGAGGAATATTCGGATTTCGAGAAGGAGGTTCTTGAAGGGTATGGGATAAAAACGACCTGGAAAGAATTGTTTAAAACAGATTACCCGGTTAAAAAGTGGGGTAATGCCTGGCAGATTTCTCCTGCCCCGGGAACGGAGATGGAAGAGCTTTTTAAAAAGGTACAGGACATCAACTGGAGACGAATCCCGGAATGCATCGTTTGTCATCCTTCCGTATTTGATAAGAAATGGGATGCGTACCAGGAAGAACTGATAAAAACCGGGGTCCATAGACTGGAAAATCAATACTACGAACTTATCAGGAAACGGATAGATTCCTGGAGTAACTAGGAAGAAGAAAACCAGAGAGTCAGAGTGCCGGAGTGCCAGCAGACCATTGGTTGTCTGGCTCGCTGGCTTGCTGGCACTCTATCTTCCGGACCCGGTTTTTTTGAATTCCGACGGGGACATACCCGAATATTTTTTGAATTTTTTATAAAAATTATCCACATCGGTAAAACCGGTCCGCTCTGCTACCTTGTAGACCTTCATTCCTGCTTTCAGGAATTCCTTTGCCCTGTCTATCCGCACCATATCAATATAGGTATTGAAACAATGCCCGGTTTCTTCTTTAAAAAGCTGTCCAAAATACGCGCTGTTATAGTGGAAGAATTCAGAGAGATTTTTAAGTTTGATATTGGTATTATAGTATTTCTTAATATACTCAATCGCCCTGCTGATGACATTTTCCCTGGGTCTTGTCACAAAGAGTTCAAAGGATATCTTTATGAGTTTTTCTTTAATAATCCGAAAAAGTTCATCAATACATTTTACTTCCCCGATGGTGTGAATCATTTTATCATATTCGGAAAGAAGATGATACATATCTTCTCTTGTTTCTGCAATACGTTTTATAATAGTATAAAGCAGACTCATATATCTGCTTTTAACCCCTTCCTCTTCCTCTTCTGCACAGAGGATTCTTGTATTTAATGCAGTCAGTATAGTTTCAATTTCCTTTTCCTCATTTAAATCGACTGCCATGTAAAGCTGCTCTATAAGATCGCTCCCGGTAAAAACCTGGTCTTTATCATTTCTTCTCTTTTTATCGAACACCCTGGATGTAAAAACAATATTATCGGTCCTGTAAAAAAAATTTTTTGACATTACTTCTTTCGTATGTTTATATGCATCTTTCAATTCATGTAAACTTTCTGCTGCCATACTCACATACAGCGTACTATCATGTTGGACAACACTTTTCAGCTTTTCCATCATCTCCTTGAGCTGCTTTAAAAAGGAAGTGGTTATTTTCTTTCCGTAAAGTCCTGCAATATTCCCATCCACTTCAAGAATATAGCCGGGCATTCTGGTTGTCAAAGTATCGGCAATTATCTTTTTCATTATCTTTTTCTGGGATTTCGTAAGTAATGAAGGTTTTTCTCCTGTAATAAAAAAAAGCTGGTATAATTTCCAGGGCAATGAACTTTTATCGAACCATCTTTTAATTTCCTTTTCTTCTGTTACCTCCCCTTTTATCATACTCAAAAGAAACTGTTCAAAAACCGTTCCACGGCTTTTTTCCACCAGTTCCTTTTCTTCCTTTTCTTTTTCTATTTCCCGTTTTATCGCGGCAACCTTTTCCCTGAGTTCATCCTCATCCACCGGTTTAAGAAGATACCCGTCCACACCATAATCGATTGCCTGCCGTGCATAGTTGAAATACGAGTACCCGGTAATGATAAGTATTTTCACCTTTTCATTCCCTCTTTTCATCGCCTGGATCATTTCAAGACCATCCATCCCGGGCATCCTTATATCGACAAGTACCAGATCCGGTTTAAGCTTGTTATATTTTCGAAGACCGTCATCGCCATTATCCGCTTCCCCGCAGATAGCATACCCCAACTCCTCCCAGTTGATAAG
This sequence comes from Spirochaetales bacterium, assembly GCA_016935735.1. Classification (GTDB taxonomy): domain Bacteria; phylum Spirochaetota; class Spirochaetia; order SZUA-6; family JAFGRV01; genus JAFGRV01. Next base: position 17,408 of record JAFGQK010000141.1, read on the forward strand.
GGTTTCGAGGTTTTCCCGGATATTTCTTTCATCATCAATGACCAGTACCTTAAGCATTCGTATCCCCCCCGGGATACGGCAGGACTATATCCACCTTTGTCCCTGTATTTACTTTGCTGTCAATATGAATCCCGTATTGCTTTCCATAATAAAGCTGTATACGGTGATGTACATTTATAAGACCTATCCCATGGGAACCGTCATCCGTTAATACTTCGGATAACAGTGCCTGCTGGATATTGTTGAGTTTTTCCTTTTCGATTCCATTACCATTATCTTCCACGGTAAGGATAATGGAAGATTTGAGAAGGTGTGATGTAATGAAAATCTTTCCACCACCTATTTTTTGTTCAATACCATGTATAATAGCATTTTCAACAACAGGTTGTAAAAGATGGGGTATGATTTTAATGTTTTTTATATTCTCGCTTATACGAATTTCATATTCAAGCTTTTCTTCAAACCTATATTTCTGGATTTCAAGATAATGGAGGGTAAATTCGATTTCAGACTTAATGGAAACAGGATTCTGTTGAATCTCCAGGCTTTTCCGCATTATTCTCCCGAGGGATTTTACGATTTCTTCGAGTTCATCAATCCGGTTGGAACGCGCCTTTGCCCGGATTGTTTCCAGGGCATTAAAGAAAAAGTGCGGGTTAATCTGGCTGGACAAAAGCTTGAACTCCATATCTTTCTGCTTCACTTCAAATTGCTTTTTTTGAAGATCCGCTTTATACACTTTTTCCATTAATTCTTTTATACTGTTTATCATTTTCATGATATCCTGGGACAAATATCCGATTTCATCTTTCCCTTCCAGTTCCAGGGATATATCCAGGTTTCCGGATGCGATCTTGTGCATTTCCTTACTTAAAAGCCGTATTCGTTTGCTTAATAAAAAATGGGAAAAAAGATAGATAAGCACACTCGATACAACAAGACAGATAAGAGTAAAAATAAATCCGGTAATATACATATTTTGTTTATTTTTGTTCAATTCCTCCATGGGGATAAGAGCAGTAAAAGAAAAAGGGATTAAATAATCCACCTCTTTCATCTGTCGTGTTACCTTGAAAAACGATTTACCATTAATTGTAATAATATTTTTATTTTCATCAACAATACTCTTTAATTTTTGAAGAATTTCTTCTTTAGAAATATCCTGCTTTATTTCGGTTTTGCCCCCGAAAGTAATAAGGTTCATATTGTCTTTCCCGGGTATGTGTAAAAAAAACATGATAAGACCGGCCTCCTCATCAAGCAGGGAGGTAAAGACATCGATATTTATATCAACAGTAAGGATACTGAACGGCATTCCTTCAAAAACCGGCATGGTCCGGGATAATCTGAGTACCGGATTTTCTGCATCAGATTCCGAAAAAAGTATCCAGCATAATTTTCCCCTATTTTCCCTGATCTGTGAATACCATAAAGATTCCTTCACCTTATTTGTGATATTCATAAACCGCCAGTTTTCCCGGATTGTCGGGTTTGTCGTATACACCCGTATAGATGCAATTTCTTTATGAATCTGGATATAATAATCAAAATCCGTATAATCATTTAATACTTTGGTAAGTTCAAAAAGGGAAGTGAATTTGGTAATAAGGATATTCTCCAGTCTTTCATCCACGTAGAATCTGTCTGATAATGTTTTAGCTGTTTCAAGAATATCCGTGATATTCTTTTCTATACGGTTAACATCAACAAGAAAATCCCGGACAGTGAATTCCATTGTAATCTCCACTGTCCGGTTGATGAAAATGACACCAAGGATGATAACAGGAATAAAAACAGCGAGAAAGAAGGAGATAAGGAGTTTGCTGCGAACGCTTAAATTATTAAGCAATCTATTGGGTTGAAATTTTTTTTTCTTCAAACTATCTTGATTACCACCTTATTTTATTAACAGGGTACTCCCCCAGAGTTCGATCCTTTCCCTGATCATTTTAGTAAACTCTTCTTCCAGCTTTTCAACTCCCGCTTCAATAAGTTCCTTTAGCATGGTATCCCAGACAGCATCAAAATCCCCCGGACTGGCAAGGATTGCCCGGATAATCCGTTTCCTGGTTATTTTACCGCATTGATCTTTTATAAGCTGGGCTTCGGATTGTGCCGGTAAATCTATTTGCCAGGCGACACCGTAAGGCCTTACAGTGAACTCCTCTTCGGGCGGAAAAAGATCTTTCCAGTATTCGACACCATAAGCATTAAGAACATCTTTTTCAAAAGGAGAATACCCATTTCTTATATCTTCTTTCCATGCCGGGACAAAGAATTGCCCGGTCGAATCCTGTACCCCCCGCCCGTATTCCGGGAAAGGATAGCTGTAGAGATTAATCCCTGTTTTTGTTTTATAATCCGATTCTTCGCGGAGATGCATCTGCCGGGGAGTGAAAAAACGTTTTCCATTTCCGTCTATGGAATAGTGTATACCTTCTATTCCCCAGTGTGTAAGGATCTGGCCTTCATCACTGCAAAGATAATCAAAGAACTTTATGGCAGCGACAGGATCAACACATTTATCAGTAATTCCGATACCCCATCTGGATGTGTATGCTACCGGATAATTAAGTGAATGCTTATATTCCCGAGAAAGGGTAATGGGAAAAGAGCCGTAAAATCTGTTAATCATATCTTTCTTACCGAGTTTCGTTTCTATTTGTTGTATATTCCATACCTGGTCGATAATTGCCAGCACTCTTCCTGAAGAGAGTTTTGTAATATACTGGTCATATGTCTGTATGAAACTTTCCGGATCGAGCAGGCCTTCTGCATTCATATGATTGAGCCACCTGAAATATTCCCGCTCCACCGGCCGTCTGTGGTGGAGAATGGCTCTGTATGTCACGGGGTCAACGTAGAACTCCCCGTCATCCGGGGCGCCGGTGGAATAAAAAGCCGGGTTGGTTACCGATATAAGGAAAAGCCAGTCATCTGCAATAAGGGATAAACCGATAGTGGGATTGCCATTAATTTCCGGGTATTTTTGTTTATACTGTCTTATCGCATTTTCAAAATCTTCAAGTGTTTTCAGGCGTGGATATCCCAGTTCCTTTACCACCTCAAGCTGGAGCATGAACCCACCTTCGGAATCCCAATCTTGATCATTTATGGGAAAAGAACCCAGGAAATAGATTGAGGGATTATCCAGGGAATAACGGAGTTTTTTAAGGTATTTCCCATAAAGTTTCTTTATGTTCGGGCCATGGGTTTCAATAAGATCATCCAGTGGAAGGAAAACCCCTGCATCGATAAATTTATTCTGGGCTCCTTTTGCATAGATTAAATCCGGATATGTCCTGTCTGCCAGCATAATAAGAATCTCCGGTAAACGGGTTCCCTTTGCATATTCCACATCAAGAATGATACCTGTTTTTTCTGCTATCTTTTTTGTCACCGGGTTACCGGAAGACCATTTGAAACTTGTTTTTTCTGCAATAAATAATGTCAGGACAGCAGGGTTGTTCCGCTTTTTATCCGGGATTTCGTCCTTATCCTGTTCCCTGTTTCCCCTGCATCCGGGGATGAGGAAAATCAGTGAAAAAAAAAGTAGGAATAAGGCAATTTCTTTTGTCACATTCGCCTCTATGAACGGTAATCCGTATCAGTATAATGCATATGATAAATGATATCAACTATGTGGTGTCATTGGCGTCATTGGCAGCTATTCCAAATTTGATTGGAAAATGGCTGTATATATCTGTGGTTCCAAAAACCCGATTTGGAAATCGCACCCGGATACAGGGGTGGGAATTTCCAATCAGGTCGGATACCAGCAATTCTAATTATAAAAAGTAAACAAAGAATAGTTCCCTTAAATTTATCTTACAAGGGGAGGAGGTTATCCATCAAATAAAAT
>JAFGQK010000142.1 GCA_016935735.1 Spirochaetales bacterium
ATGATGTAATATTACACATTTATTAAAAGTATGGAGAAAGGCGGATTTTGTTATTTATAGAACAATGTAAGTTTATGTAATAAAGGAGTATATCATGATTGATCTATTAATGTTAAGTATTTTTGCCTGTTCTGGTGCTCTATTTGTGCTTGTCGTATTACGAATATTGTTAAAGAAAACAGTTATTCTTTATTTTATTATGATGATAATTTCTGTTGGAATATATACTGTTCTTCTCGGATTTGTCGTGGGACACTTCGGGATGATACATTTAACATGGGGTGCCGCGAGTGGTATTGCCATGGTTATTGGTATGGGTGTTATTTCCTTCAGAATATTCCAGAAGCCCATAAACCAGCTTGTATCAGTACTTTCACAGGCTTCCAGGGGTAATCTGGACATAGAATATCCATTGAATAAGATCTCTTACTATACAATAACGGAGTTTAACATCAAGGATTTTCCCGAGCTGGAAGGGAGTAAATCATATTGTTTTTATGAAATCGGGAGTTTTGCACTTGAGATGAATCAGGAAATCCGGTGTCCGGCCTTAAGAACCGGGAAATACAGGAATTGTACTTACTGTCATGTATATAGTAAAATACATACAAACGAGTTCACTATAATCGGGTCCTGGTTCAATTATTTGATGAAATCCCTGAAAGAGATAGAAATCAGTGCAAACAAGATCGCTTCAGGTAACCTTACAAAACAAGTAATTGAACAGAATTTAAGGGGTGACCTGGGCAAGGCTTTTACCACCATGGGAATGAATCTTTATGAAATAATAGATAATGTAAAATCCGGGATTGTCAACCTGGTATCGATAGCTAATGAGATAAAAGCATCGGCAGAAGAACAAAAAACCGCATCAACAGAGCAGGCGAGTGGTATCACGGAAGTAAGCGCTACCTTAAAGGAGTTATCAATTACAGCAAGACAGATAACCAAAAGTGCAGGGGAACTGGTGCAGGCGAGTGAAGAGGTGACGAATTCCCTGGAGCAGGGGCAGGATTCATTATTAAAAACAGTATCGCAATTGGAGGAAGTCGGCGAAATAAGTAAATCAAACACGGAACAAATCGGTGAATTGGTAAAACGGTCGGTCCTGATAAATGATATGGTAGAGATAATAAAACAGGTGGCAAATAAGACAAACATGCTGGCAATCAATGCATCAATCGAGGCCTCCAAGGCAGAGGAAGCGGGCAAGGGATTCAATGTTGTGGCAGCAGAAATCAGGGAATTATCAAAAGAGACTATTTCCAGTGCAAAGAAAGTGGAATTGGCTGCAAGGGATATCCAGGATTTTTTAGGATCGATTGTCATTGCCAGTGAAAGTGAATCGGGGAAAGTAATTGAATGCGGGACAATTGTAAAGGATTTACATACAAATCTTAGAAATGTGATTAACAGGATAAATAGTAATTTTACCTTTACACAAAAAATCGATGTCTCGATAAAGCAGCAGGAGAACGGTTCAAATCAGGCGGCAGAGACCATGAAGCAGATGGCCCAGGTGGCAAAACAATCGGCGGAGGTTTCCCGTGAGACAGCGAATACAATCGGCAGTATTGTCGATTTAAGCAGGGACCTGGAAACTGGTATACAAAAATTCCGTATTGATGAAAAATAAAGAACTGGTAACAAGGTGTTTATCAACATAACCGAAACCTGATTATCGTTTTAATAAAACGTCTGCCAGGAGATCGAAGAAATTTCTATAGCTTTTAATGATAAAAATTTTTATACTATAAAGGGAGGGTGTCGATGAAGGAGAAAATTTTAATAGTCGATGATTCCGATGCAACAAGAAACTCAATGCTTTTTTCTTTACAACAGCAGGATTTCACGATTTTTACTGCAACGAATGGTCTGGAAGCCTTACAGATAGTTAAAAACAACAAAGATATGTTTCTGGTTATTACTGATATAAATATGCCCGCTATGAATGGGTTTCAATTAGTAGAAGAAATACGAAAACAGGAACAACTATCCGGTCTGCCTATCGTTGTTCTGTCGGTGAATGCAGAAAATGGAGATCAGGCACTGGAAAAGGGAGCGACTGCCTTTATTATTAAATCTTCCAAAACAGCAGAGGAATTAAACCAGTTTATTAAAACCTATTTAAGAAAATAATGTCAGGTACATAACCGCCCGGTTCAATATGTTATTTTTCTTTATAATTCCATGCAGAAATAACTGCACTATTTAAATACCATTCCCAGAATTCCTTTCTTGCTGTATTATCTGTCTCACCTTTCGAGTAGACTTTTTCTGCAAGAAATGCTGTGTCCTGGTCAAAAAAATCAAATGGTTCTTTCTGTAATACATCTATGTTATGCTCATCAAAATCTTCATCAAAGATTGCTGTCTGCATTGCTGCAACTCCGCAATAACCTGTCAATAACTCAAAATATTCAGAACCATCGACAACACCTTTATTATCGATTTCCGTCATTAAATCCTGTATTCTGAACTCCTTTATTTGTATTTTTCCATCTAAGAATTGCTCTATTTCTAAAAAGATATTCAAGGCCAACTTATCCCGGGGCCATTTTTCTTCCCAAAAGGGTATTACTTTTTTAAATGTCTGCAAAGCAAGATAGGCTCTTTTTTTATGTGCCTTTTTACTCTCTGGTATATCGGGATTGAGTTTTGGGCCAAATTGAGACCATATTTTTTGTCTGTATCCTAAAACCAGGTGATGTTGCGGATTTTTTTCAATATATTCAAGTGCATTTTTAATTATTTCAAATAGAGATTCAGGAATTCCCATAATAAGCATATCCTTTCCTCATTCGCGATTCCAATTACCTTATTTTGGAATTTTCAAGACTTCTTCGCCAGGAATAAAAATATTAATATTTTTGGTGTTTACAATAATTTGAGGTTTATTTGTATACTTTGCTAATTTTATAAAATATTCTTCACAATCGAAACACACCGTGGATGGACCTTTAATTACAATTGGTTTGTTTGGTGCAAGAATGGACATTTTCTTTTCTGCATGACAAGCATAATAGGATCCTTTTAATGGTGTATCGCCAATCTTAGCGTCTGTATATGATCCTCTTATGGTATGGCCAATTTCATTTTCTTTATTCAATACCTGTTTGGTTATAGTAAAATCATTGGAATCAACAGCCCCGTATCCGCTGTAAATTTTAGTTCCATCGGAAGTTCCTGCTATTGTTTTCCTGCCCTGTGGAGAAGGTAAATTTTTGTATAAATCATCAAGTATTTTATATTGATCTTTATTTAACATTTCAGAAAATACTTTACTTTTCCTGCTGTTAGTAAGTATTTCCTGGACAATTTTACTGTCTGTTACTCCGATATTATCCAGTGAATTCACTACATACGGCAATTCGTCTGCAATTGCCGCCCCTTCACGCCCAAAATATTCCAGCACTTCTTTAGCTTTTGTATCACCCAGCAGTTCGTAAATACGGGCAAAAGATTCCGGCATGTCTTCATTTATAAGAACATGGTTGCTTAACCGGGCTAAAACACTGGGACTTTCCGCAAAATCATCTATCAATTTTGTGCAAATTCCGGGGTCTGCTTTAAATAAACTCCCCAGCCCGTACTGCATCAGGTCCGGAACATCATCCATATGCTTTAATAATTTATTATACAACTCCGGTGCAATATGAGATAATTTCGCATTATCAAGTTTTGTTGTCGCCTTTGTTATTTTTTCTATAAATTCAGGTTTTGTTACCCCTTTTCGAATAAGACCGGCACCCTGGAGTTCATCATATTGTTTTGCCGCTGTTTCAGCCATTTCATTATATTGTTTCATTCCTGCTTTAGTCATTTCAGAAGCCGCATCAATCGCTTCTGCGGATTCTTTTATCATTTTAAAGCCGGCAACTCCGATATCGACAATATCTATAACAAGGCCCAGTATCGCCAGGGTGATGCCAAGAATTCCCGGGTCATCGGACAATTCACCCCCAAGTGTTGCTCTGGAAGCATTGGAAAGAAGAATATACGACTCCAGTTCAAAATAGAGATCAATCCCGCTTACTATCGCACCCCCGGCACCGAGGGCCAGGGCCGCCCATGTTGCACCGCCGGTAAAAAAACCGGCTATTCCCAGGGCAATTCCTACAGCAGCCAAAGCAAGGGATCTGATAGTATTTTCTCTTTGAATATCTGTTACACGGTCCCATATCAGCTGGCCTATTTTGTCATCCTTGCTGATTTTTTCTGCCGTCATGGTAAGCTGGATAAGGGGAATTAATTCCCATACTTTTTCAGGACTTTCTTTCAGGGTTTGAAGCGTTTTTATCCCTGCCGATTCACTCTCTCTAAGAAGGGACTCTATTTTCTCTTTAAATCCATCGGAATTTTTCCTGTATTGTCTCGACATTGATCGAAAATCTATGTGTACATCGGCCAGAATAGGGAATTTTTCCACATCTTTTGACCGCATTAGCTCGATTGTTGTATTATCCATTTCTTTCGCTTCCTGAAATTCCGGATAGTGTGATTGTATAGACGGTGAAGTGAAGGTCAGGGTTCCAAGAAGCAGTGGATTTGAATTAAGTGTTACAATTATATAGGTAAGCATTTCTGCTAAATCCGGTGGCTGTTGAGATAAAAATTCGGCTACCTCTGCATCGGAATGCACCGTCAGGAGAAAATTTAATCCTCCAACAATAATTAGTGACATGGGATCTTTAGGAAGTGAATTTATGAGTGCTTTTTTAATGTTGTTTTCCGCAACACAACGTCGTAATGCTTTTGCACGTAATAAATCTGCTTCATCAAAATCAGTTGCATAGGTTGTGGTAAGCTTACTTAAAAGTGCGTTTAATTCGTTTTTATTTTGATATCTTTTATATTCATCTCTCACAATTTTCAAATTGTTCATTATCATTAATTCCGCTTTGGATACAACTTTTTGCTGAAATAGCAGAATAACTTTATACAAAGCTTCGAGAGATAAACCTTTCTTTTTTAATTCCTCATTAATATAGTTTAATTCAATATCGCTTCTTATTTTATTTACCAGAAGGCCACCCAGACCGAATAACCCTACATTCGCCACATCGCACCATGAAATACCGGAATTATCCTTAAACATGTTAATAAGGTCCTGATCAAGGAGAAAAATTTTATCTTTTATGCCCTGGAATTCCATCGAAGTTTGCTCATTCGATTGAAAAGTTATCTCTTTGTAATCTTTTATACACTCTTCCCATGTATCATATACATTGAATGTGATAAAAGAATGGGGAAAATATGTGTCATTTGCCGTATCCCAGAATGCAGCGGTCCTGTTTACTTTAATCCAGATTGACCATGGTTTTCCTTTTCCCCCGGCAACTCCTTTGTTGACAATTTCCCTGGTTAATTCAAAATATCCAATCGGTTTTGTTGCTTCATATATAAGTTGATCCATTGAATCATAAACCTGCCATCGGTAATCCCAGTCCCAAAATGTTAAGGGATTTTTCAATTTTGTATTTACAGATTTATTATATCCGTCTTTCACTACCGGTAATTTGATTTCAGTCAGTGAATTCGGCAGGTAATGAGTACAATCCCGGGGATTGGGGAATCGTTGTATTTCATCTGAACTCCCTTGCTGTATAACATGGGTCAACTCATGGGCCAGCAGCTTTTTACCTGCTTTGGTATCCGGCTCATATTCATTCCTTGCAAAGACAATATTGTTTCCCAATGTAAATGCCCTTGCCCGGATTGCCCTGGCAAGCCTGTCTGCATTGGATTCTTTATGGATCCGCACATTTCCCAGGTCCACACCAAACCGGGACTCAAAATAATCCCGCACCTGTTTTCTCATAGGCAGGCCTTTGCCTTTTAAGGCATTTATTTCCGATTCTGTTTGTATTAGGACACTTCTGCCACCGGTCATTGCTGCTTTTTTTTGTATTTTTATTTGTCCTGATTCGTTTTTAATCTCACTGTTACTGGTGTCTGCTATTTTTTCAGCTACCCTGTCTGCTTCCTGTTCATAAATGTCCCCGGGCTGGTTGATATATAGTTTTGCCTGGATTTCAGAATTATGAAACAGGCGTATGACTTCCTGGTTTCCCAGAGACTGTTGCGCGGCATATTCCTTAATCTGCTGTATATCTTTTTTAAATTTCCGGTTATTGTGGGGCTTTTTTGTTTTCTTTTCCTTCTTAATTAATGGAGCTTTACATTTCTTTTTGTGAAACATGTAAGTCCTTTATAGACATAAGTTTACCCCTTTTCTGCTGGTTTGTCAATGTTTTTGTTCGTGTGGGTGCGATTTCCCAATCAGGTTTTTTTAACAAAAAACCGTAACTGCTCCCCCGATAGTAACCACTCATCTTCACTAATCGGACAACCATAATTTATCAAATAACCTACTCTTTTTTCAGAGCCCTTAAGGTAATTCAATATTTGGGCTATTTCATTATCACCCAAA
>JAFGQK010000143.1 GCA_016935735.1 Spirochaetales bacterium
AGGAAATAATTTATACCTGTAATTACATCAGATCCAGGAAGGATCCGGCCAACGCAAGTGTTACGGGTTGAAAATCCTGGAATAATAACAAGATTTTCACCCATAGTAACACACAGAAATAGAATCTGTGGTTTCATCTCTTTATTGTGGAAAATCGAAATTCCTGGACAATTAATTAATAATATATTTATCCTATAAAACCAGAGGAAAATGTACTATAATCAATTAATGGTATATGGATTATTAATTCAGTCAATAATAGTATTGTTTTTAATGTTTATCTATGCTTAACTGGAAAATAGGTAAAAGTACGTATAAATATATTTTATATCACAAAATCAAATTGGTGTGTAAAAGGAGATAGAAAAAAAATGAAACAAAAAATCATATTTTTAATGATTATTTTTATTACAATCCTTACTTTTAGTATTTTCCCCCAGGTATATATCAATTACGCAGAAGCATTGCAGAAATCGATTTATTTTTACGATGCCGAAAAATGTGGATTTACCGGGACGCATAGACTTGAATGGCGCGGACCATGTCACCTGGAAGACGCTGAAATTCCCCTTACAACGGAAAACACCAACCTTTCATCTTCATTTATTTCATCCAACAAGAGTATTCTTGATCCGGATGGAGATGGGTATTTGAATCTGGCCGGGGGGTTTCATGATGCCGGTGACCATGTTCAATTTGGTCTTCCACAGGGATATTCCGCATCCACCCTGGGCTGGGGGCTTTATGAATTTAAACAGGCTTTTATTGATACCGGTACCTACGACCATATGCTTGAAATCCTTAAATATTTTACCGACTTTTTTTTAAAGTGTTCTTTTAAAAATGCAAGCGGGGACATCGTTGCCTATTGTTATCAAACCGGCGACGGATCTGTCGATCATGCATTCTGGGGACCACCGGAACTCCAGGACCCGGAAGGTCTCCGGTCAATCGGTCAATCCGGGGTTACGTATCCCCGGCCTGCGTGGTTCGCATATCCGGCAATTCCGGGAAGCGATGTTTGCTGCCAGGCTGCTGCGTCTCTGGTTGCCATGTACTTTAATTACCAGGACATCGATGCGGGCTATGCAGAAGAATGCCTGGATACGGCGAAAGCCCTTTATAAGTTCAGCGTGGCGAACAGGGGACTGGCCGATTCAGGGGGATATTATGGTTCGGCATATGATTATGACGAGCTTTCCTGGGCAGCGGTCTGGCTGTATGAAGCAACCGGTGATATGAGTTATATTGATGATATCATGAAAACCGATTCATCAGGGAATTATACCGGGTATATGAATAGACTCATCGGCACCCCGGGAGATACCTGGATAAATATCTGGGTGCACTGCTGGGATGTTGTGTGGTCAGGGGTATTTGTAAAACTTTCCATCCTTTTCCCTGACAATGAGGATTATGATTTCTGGGCAAGGTGGAACCTTGAGTTCTGGTCCGGCGGTGAGGTACCCCACGAAAATGATGGGGCTTATCTCTATTATACACCGGGAGGGTACGGGATGATTAACACATGGGGATCGGCCCGTTACAATACCGCAGCACAATTATGCGCCCTTATCTATGGCAAACACCACAACAGGACGGATTTTGCCGAATGGGCAAAGGGACAGATGATCTACATTATGGGTGATAATCCCCTTGACAGGTCATATATTGTCGGGTATGGGAATAATCCTGCACAACATCCCCATCACAGGGCAGCACACGGTTCATTTACCAACAGCATGGATGATCCGCCAAACCACCGGCACACCCTCTGGGGGGCCCTTGCCAGCGGCCCGGATGGTAATGATCATCATGTTGATTCCACCAAGGAATACTCATACAACGAGGTTGCAATAGATTACAATGCAGGGTTTGTCGGAGCCCTGGCCGGTCTTTATGAGTATTTCGGCAGGGATGCCGGGCACAACCCCCTTTCCGATTTTCCGCCCCCGGAATCTGATGATGTACAGCAATACTGGATACTGGCAAAACTGGAACAGGAAAATGCGGAGCGTACCCAGGTTACCGTTCAGCTTCACGGGATACCGATTCACCTGCCCACACCGATTATCGGACTAAAATGCCGGTATTTCTTTGATATAAGCGAGCTCATAGAAGTGGACCAGACAATCTCTGATGTCTCCATGCAGATCTATTACGACGAAATGATGTCCCAGTATGGCGGTTCTGTGGCTGCAGGCGGACCGCATGCATGGGATGCCGAAAATAATATCTATTATTACGAGTTTGACTGGTCCGATGGAGGTGTTATCGGGAAAAGGGATCTTCAATTCGGACTTTTTGTGGGCCAGGCATCCGATTATAAACCCCACTGGGATCCCACCAACGACTATTCAAGAGAGGGCATTACCACATCCATGGAAGATACCCAGCGTATTCCCGTATACCTTGATGATACTCTTGTTTACGGGGAAGAACCCAAGGGAGGTGGTACCGCAACACCTACTCCCTCCCCGACACCAACACAGGACGGTACCCCAACCCCGACTCCTATTCCAGGAACACAAACACCAACTCCCGGAACTACTCTTATGGGTGATGTGAATTCAAGCGGGGATGTGGATATTGTGGATGCCCTGCTCGTTGCACAGTACTATGTAGGATTGGACCCTGCTAATTTTAATCTTGCTGCTGCTGATGTAAATGCAGACGGGGCTGCTGATATTATCGATGCCCTTATGATTGCCCAATGCTACGTGGGGCTTATTTCATGTGATTTTTAAGAGTCGGCTCTAGTATAGTGATTAAAAAAGCTGCCGGGTAAAGGCGGCTTTTTTATTTATCTTACCGGCACTGTTGTAGCAGGAATAATCTGTTATAATAAATTTGCTGTCCCCAATATGAAGCCTTTGTCAGAAGAACAACTCATCATCGGTAAAAAAGTCATTGACAGTGGCAGGAATTATCCCTGGATCTGCACCCGCACGATAAAAAAAAGAATGTGCATGTTTTCCCTGTGACATGTTCAAGGAATTGAGTACATAAAAATATCTCACACAACCTCCGTTTCTTATGGTATCAACCCTTCTCACGTTAACCGGAATCAGTGGAATAAAACTCGTATATCTATGAGAAATATATTATTAAAATAATCAATAATATATATTGATATAAATTATATATAATATTATTATAGTAATATATTCTCTTTTAAGAAAGAAAGGAGTTGATGATGAAAAACAAAGTTTTAATTATTACAGGCATTATTCTGTTATTTACCGGGGGAATTGCAGGATCGGAAAGGAATCCTGTTATACCTCCCCTGGAACAGGATGCAATAACACATCTTAATAATTCCCCAAGGCATGGTGAATGGGTAACATTTCATGCTGATACAGGGGATAAAGTGAATGCATGGCTGGTATATCCGGAACGAAAAGATAAAGCACCGGTTGTTATAGTGATACATGAAATTTATGGCCTTACCGACTGGGTGCGTGCTGTGGCAGACCAGTTTGCTGCCGAAGGTTTTATCGCAATTGCACCTGATTTTTTAAGTGGGAAGGGTCCCGGCGGTAAAGGCTCTGCTGGTCTTTCCAGGGATGATGCCAGGGGACTGATACCCGGGCTGGAATGGGATGAGATACAGAGAAGGATTAAAGCAGCAATAGCCTTTGGTACAAGCCTTCCGGCGGCAGATAAGAAATTCGGAATCGTTGGGTATTGCTGGGGAGGTGGAATAAGTTTCAGTTATGCTACTACAGATACAGGTCTTGGCGCGGCAGTTGTGTTTTACGGAACATCGCCGGAAACGAACACCTTAAAAAATATTACTGCACCGGTATTGGGTCTTTATGGGCAAAACGACAACCGTGTCAATTCAACTATCCCGGAAGCTGAAAAAGAGTTAAAAAAACCTGGAAAAAGGTATGAGTATGAAATATATGACGGCGCTGGTCACGGATTCTTAAGGGCCCAGGATGGTGGTGACGGAGCCAATCTTCTGGCAGCAAAAAAAGCATGGGCCAGAACAATCGCTTTTTTCAAAGAAACCCTGGAGAAATAACAGCGTTGGCTACGCTCACAACCCAAATCAAGAGAAGCAGGAAATAATTTATACCTGTAATTACATCAGATCCAGGAAGGATCCGGCCAACGCAAGTGTTACG
>JAFGQK010000144.1 GCA_016935735.1 Spirochaetales bacterium
TAGAGAAACCGCAGATAAACTTAATTTAAGTGGTATAGTATTGAATAATTACCCCGGATAATTGCCAAAATGCCGGCTTCCGGGTATAATAGACTTGAATAATTAATAATAACCTGGATAACTTGAAAACTGTACCACCTTTTTTCAGCGTACAATTGGGGCTCAACGAATGTTGAGCACTGTTCAACAAGTTGAACCACAATTGTAATGTATATAAGGTACTGTTCAACAAGTTGAACCACAATTGTAATGTATATAAGGTACTGTTCAACAAGTTGAACCACAATTGTAATGTATAAGGTACTGCTCATGTAGCCAACATAAAGAATTATGAAAAGCAGGGTGAATAATATGGAAAAACAAGCAGGAAAGAACGGGAATTATTCCTATGGTATTTGCCTGGGAGCATCAACAATTACCGCGGTAAAACTGGAAAAGGATAATTCTCATCCCGGAAAAATAAAGATTGCGGAAATCATCTGCCATCCCCATGACGGGAACCCGAGAAAGGGATTTAATAAGATCATCACAGTACTTGATATAGAAAGGTCCTCCCCTGTCCTGGCAACGGGAAGGAAATTCCGCAAGAGCCTTCATATTTCATCAATAACAGAACCCGAGGCTGTCGAGTTTGCACTCGATTATATTTCAGGTAAAGAAAAAAGACAATTCGATACACTCGTTTCTGCCGGCGGAGAAACCTTTATTGTGTATATACTGGATAAGAATAATAAAATTTGCGGGATTTCCACCGGGAACAAATGTGCTTCCGGCACGGGAGAGTTCTTTCTCCAGCAGATACGGAGAATGAATCTTAAAATAGATGATGCAGTAAGCCTGGGTATGGAGGGAAACCCGTATACCTTAAGCGGCCGTTGTACCGTTTTTTGCAAATCGGATTGCACCCACGCCCTGAATAAGGGGGAACCGATTGAAAATGTAACAGCCGGGCTGTGCAGAATGGTTGCAAAAAAAATTATAGAGATTCTTAAAAAAGTACCGAACCAGAGAATAATCCTGGTGGGTGGTACTGCCAGAAATAAAGCGGTGATAAGGTATCTTAAGGATGAGTTTGAGGATGTTCATATACCGGAGGAAGCTTCTTATTTTGAAGCCCTGGGTGCGGCCCTGGCAGCTTTCTCAAGGGGATCTGTCTTAGCTGATACGCATTTTAAACCGGGGCATACACAATTCAGCTTTCATGATCCCCTTAAACGGTTTGAATCCATGGTTACCTTTCATTCCATGGAAAGGGGAAAAGCCTTACCGGGGGACAGATGTATTGCCGGGCTCGATGTGGGCTCGACCACTACCAAAGCAGTCATCGTGAGGAGTGGTGATCGTGCAATTCTTGCTTCTATTTACCTCCGTACAAACGGAAACCCGGTGGAAGCTTCCAGGGAATGCTATAAAGGCCTTCTTGAGCAATTGAAGGGGACAGATGTTGTTATCGAAGGAATCGGGGTGACCGGATCCGGGAGGAAAATCGCAGGATTGTATTCACAGACAGAAGGCATTATTAATGAAATCATCGCCCATGCAACAGCCGCACTTTATTTTAACCAGGATGTTGATACGATCTTCGAGATCGGCGGGCAGGATGCAAAATATACCTCTATTACAAATGGGGTTGCTTCCGATTATGCAATGAACCAGGCCTGTTCAGCAGGAACAGGATCTTTTTTAGAGGAATCCGCACTCGAAACCCTTGGTGTACAGGTGGAAGATATTGCGGAACTCGCCCTTAAAGGCACGAAGCCCCCCAATTTCAATGATCAATGTTCAGCTTTTATCTCTTCCGATATCAAGAATGCAATCCAGGAAGGGATAGGGCAGCACGATATTCTGGCAGGGCTTGTTTATTCCATTTGCCTTAATTATATAAACCGGGTAAAAGGGAACAGACCGGTTGGCAGGATTATTTTTATACAGGGCGGTGTTTGTTATAACAGGGCAGTACCGCTGGCAATGGCAGGAATATTGAAAAAACACATTATTGTACCGCCGGACCCCGGTTTGATGGGTGCGTTCGGGGTCGCCCTGGAACTTGAAAAGAGGATAAACCTGGGCATTATAGAAAAACAGGATTTTTCCCTTTCTGCCATTATCCTGAATAAAGTACAGTATGAGAAACCGTTTCTCTGTAACGGCGGGAAAGAGCAATGCGATCTTAAATGCTCGATAAACAGGATCCGTATCGGGGACAGGATCTTTCCTTTCGGCGGTTTATGCAGCCGTTATTACAATCTCCGGTATGATGAACAAAAGGATTCCACAACCCGTGATTACATTGTGGTGAGAAACAATCTTTTATTCCAGGGAAAGCAGGTAAAAGAAAAACAAGGAACAGATTCCCCGGTTATCGGTTTGAACCGCTCCTTTTTTACCCTGCGGCTTTATCCGTTATACCATGCATTCTTTACCGCGCTGGGATGCAAACTGGTATTGCCGGATACCATGGCAGGGAATACCCCGGTTAACCTGGAAACATCTTTCTGCTACCCCGCTCATGTGGCTATAGAACTGTTCAGAAGCATGCTGGATAACAAGGAGATTGATTATTTCTTTATCCCGCATATCAAGGAGCTGTATGTCCCCGGGGGAATTGCCCGGAGGGATTTCTGTGCAACCTGCAACTTTTCACGGGGCGAGGCCTTTTACCTGCGCCGGATATGCCATGAACACCAGGACAAAATAATGGCGCCGTCTGTAAGCTTTAATGGCGGGTGGGAGAACGGTGTAAAGGCTTTTCTTTTCACGGGCAGGAAACTGGGATTTTCTTTAAAAGAATCAAAATCTGCATTTATGGCCGGGGTAGCCGCCCAGTACGATTTTGAGAAGGCCTGCATAGAAACCGGCAGAAAATTTCTTGAACAAAGCAGCGAACAGGCGGATAAGGCAGTAATCGTCCTGTTCGGCAGGCCGTATAATGCATACTCATCTCTGGCAAACAAAGGAATCCCAAAGAAATTTACCAGCAGGGGTTATACGGTGATTCCTTATGAAATGATCGATTATGCAAATGAACCGATTGATGAGGAACACGCCGGGTTTATGACATGGGAGGCCGGCCAGCGTATTTTACGCGTTGCACGGATGGTAAAAAGAGACTCGCGGCTTTTCGGGGTGTTTATTACCAACTTTCTCTGCGGACCGGATTCCTTTATCGTACCCTATTTCAGGAAAATCATGGGCACAAAACCATCCCTTACCCTTGAACTCGATGAACACACGGCAGATGCCGGCATAAATACCAGGATAGAGGCATTCCTCGATATCATTACCAATTACAGGAAGATTTCGGATGAAATAAGGCAGGAAAAGGTACATCATTTTCTTCCTGCAAAAATAAACTTTGAACAGCATGGAGTTTCCTATATTGATTCGGAAGGAAAACACTATAAACCCACTCATCCACAGGTTAAAATACTTGTTCCCCATATGGGTACCCTTGGGGGGGAGGTATTCGCAATCGCTGCACGGCGGCACGGGATAAGAAGCGAAGCCCTTCCCCCGTCAGATAATGAAACCCTTCACCTGGGCAGGGGTGTGACGACCGGCAAGGAGTGCCTGCCATTAATCCTTATTACAGGATCCCTGGTAAAGTATCTCAAATACCGGCGTGCATCAGATGAAAATGAAAAACTTATTCTCTTTGTTCCCAAAGCTTCCGGCCACTGCCGGTTCGGACAGTATCATGTCTATATAAACCAGTATATCCGGGGAAACCGGATAAAAGATATCGCGCTTCTGGATCTTGGTATGGAAGAACGCTTTACCGGATTAAGCGCTACATTCAATTTTCATGTATGGAGAGGGGTGATTATTGCCGACGTACTCCAGGATATAGAATATTCACTCAAGGTACTGGCAAAAAATCCTGAACAAGGAATGCAGATATTTGATGAAGAAGTAAAAAAGATTTTACATGCCCTGGAATATGCATCCGGCAGGGAGATATATAAACAGTTGCACAGCACTGCCTGCCGGTTAAAGGAAATTCCTTTAAAGGTTCCGTACAGGGATGCAGCAAAAATCGCACTTACCGGCGAAATCTTTGTCCGGCAGGACCGTTTTTCCAACCTCCATATGGCAGACAGGCTGGCTGATGCAGGCTTTGTTGTTGTTACTTCCCCTGTTGCAGAAATCCTCTATTATGCGAATTTCATGATAAATGAAAAAATCAAAGAGCCGCGGTACACTCTTACCGGCTGGCTCGAGTTTATTATTTCGGAAAAAACTCAAACCTACGTGGAAAAAAAGATCAAATGGATTCTTTCCCATTCCGGGCTTTTTCATCCCGAGGCCATTGATGTGGATGACTTGATTTCCCACTCCGAGTATTTTTTCCCGCGGGAGTGTGACGGCGAACATGGTCTTACCGTGGGGCTGGCTATCCGGGATGCACTTACCGAATACTGCGCTCTTGTCCATGTGGGGCCGTTCGGCTGCATGCAGTGCAGGTTTGCCGATGCGACATTTATCCCGGAGGCCGATGTAAAGCGGAAACGGTCGATTTTCCACTCACTGGGCAAGGAGCTGGTTCTCCCGGGGTTTGAGGATACGGACAGGATACCGTTCCTTTCCATTGAATCCGACGGTAATCCGTCCCCCCAGATGCTGGAGGTACGGTTCGAAAGTTTCTGCCTGGAGGCTGAACGGACTGCAAAAAAGCTGGGCAAGGTGGTGCTAAAGCCGGGGATTGCTCTATGAGGATATTAATGGGAAATTGAAGATTTTTACAATTAATATAGTAGAAAGAAGATAACAAGATATGGATAAACGAAAATATTTAACCTATTGTGGTCTTTATTGTAATCTTTGCGGAGCCAGGAATACCACACCTAAAAAAACAAAAGATTTAGCAGAAACACTAAAAAAGGTGAATTCGAAAAATGGGGGGCGTTTAAAGAGTTTGATCACTTCTGGAAATTATTGAATGAATTTGCAGTCATTTTTAATGATAAATGTTGCAAAATAGGAAAATGTGGCCACCCTTATTGCGTAATTAGAAATTGTGCAATTCAGAAGAAAATAGAAACTTGTCCACAGTGTAATGATTATTCGTGTGAAAAAATAATTAGATTCAGCAAAAGTGAACCCCTTTTATTACATGACGGCAATAGAATAATGGAATTGATTCATGGATAGCAGAACAGGAAGAGAGAATCAAGAATGGGTTTATATACGATTGTATCAGATGTGGTGAGGGAGACATTCCATTAGATTAATAAAAATTTGCCGGGGAATCGTATCCCCGTGTATCTGCGGCTAAAAGATCCTGGAATAATACCAGGATTTTCACCCATAGTACTACAGAAATGGATAGAAAAATCCGTGTAATCGTACTGCAATTTTTAAGATCAAACCTCGTGAAACGGTAAAGAAAGCTAAAAAAACAGCATTTCACCATTTTTAAAATAATCGTAAAGCCGAGAATATGAAAAAAAAGAAAAAAACTCGTTTTTCATGCATGCAGGAAGAAACTTCGGGGCGTTATATATAGCAGGAATATCATTTTATAAGGAGGATAAAATGGGCCTGCCTGAATTGCATGAATTTCATTTTGTTATCGGTCACAATATGAGAATGCGTCTGGAAGAACTGGATGTTTTCGGGGAATTATATAACAACATTTCAGGAATCGTTGCAAGGATTCTCTTGTTGCTTGTACCAGTCATAAAACGGGAGCATGACTGGGGGGAGCAGCGGGATAGCCGGTACGAGTATGTGTCTCCTGACCGGAGGGAAACTCGTGTGCATACGCATGCATACCTGCCCGAGGATCTGTACAGGAAGTTGAAGTTGATTCACCATGATTTGAATTTTTTTAGTATGGGGCAGATTGTACGGTTTTTTATTAGGGTGTTTTTTAAACTGGTAGATGAGTATAAAGAGGATATCTTGAAGGAATTGGAACGGATGTATAAAGAATGGGAAAAAGAGGCCAA
>JAFGQK010000145.1 GCA_016935735.1 Spirochaetales bacterium
AACCACCCCGGGGGATTATGGGTCAAAGTAGAGGAAACAGGCTGTATAATGGCCTTTTTTTATTTCTTTTAACGGGGGGATGTTATCTTTGCATTTCGCAGGCATTGCATTGGGGCAGCGGCTGTAAAAATAACAGCCATGCTGTTCCTTATCAGGGGAGGGGACATCCCCGGTAAGAATAATCCGTTTCCTTTTTTTCTCGATTTCCGGATCGGGAACCGGGACAGCAGAATGGAGTGCTTTTGTATAGGGATGAAGGGGCTCTTTATATAAATCGTCTGTCGGGGCAATCTCTACGATTACGCCAAGGTACATAACGGCAATTGTCGTACTGATATGTTCAATCACCGCAAGGTCATGGGCAATAAACAAAAAGGTGAGTTCGAACTCCTCCTGAAGATCTTTGAGCAGGTTCAGTATCTGCGACTGGATCGATACATCCAGTGCGCTGACAGGTTCATCTGCAAGGATGAGACCGGGATGCAGAGCCAGTGCCCGTGCAATACCGATCCTCTGCCTCTGTCCCCCGGAAAACTCATGGGGATACCGGTTGTAATAATACCGGGCAAGGCCGGCTTTTTCCATGAGTTCGTAGGTACGTGAAAGTATATCCTTTTTTGTCAGATCCAGCATACCGCGTTTTTTATAAATCACCATAGGTTCTGAAATAATCGCCCCCGCTGTCATCCTGGGGTTTAGCGACGCATACGGGTCCTGGAAGATCATCTGGATATTCATGCGGGAACGGAGAAGATCCTCCCTGGAAAGGGTGCACAGGTCATTGCCTTTGAATATGATCTGTCCGTCTGTGGGTTTGTAAAGCTGTGCAATACAGCGTGCTGTTGTGGATTTTCCGCATCCCGACTCACCGACAAGACCGAGGGTTTCGCTTTTTTTAATCGTAAAGTTTATCCCGTTTATTGCATGAATCGCCCCTGTCCGGCGTTTTATGAGAATACCTTCATAAACCGGGAAATGCTTTTTTAAGTTGCGGACATCGAGCAGTACCGTATTTTCCATTTATGATTCCTTTTCATAGAGATAACAGCACACGGATCTGTCATGGAGGCTGATTTCCGGTGGGAACTTTTTCCTGCAAATATCCATTACCTGTTCACAACGCGGGTGAAACGCACAGGCATCGGGGAGATCGATCAAATTCGGGGGTTGGCCTTCAATTGAGTAAAGCCGTTCTTTCTGCGGTTTGTCAACACGGGGTACGGATTTTATAAGCCCTCTTGTGTAGGGATGTTTCGGATCCCTGAACAAATCCGGGGCGGAAGCTTTTTCGATAATCTTCCCTGCATACATCACGCAGATATGGTCGCACATTCCTGCAACAATACCCAGATCATGGGTAATGAGAATGACAGCAGTGTCTGTTTTGCTGGTTAATTCCTTTATGATATCAAGAATCTGTGCCTGGATTGTCACATCCAGCGCCGTTGTCGGTTCATCTGCAATCAATATACCGGGGTGACAGCTTAATGCCATTGCAATCATCACCCGCTGGCGCATACCCCCGGAAAATTGATGCGGATAATCATGGATCCTCTTTTCCGGTTTTGGGATTCCCACCAGGAAAAGCATCCGGACCGCCTTTTCCAGGGATTCTTTTTTGTTCAAGGATTGATGCAGGCTGATGGTCTCTGTCATTTGTGTTGATATTTTCAGGAAAGGATTCAGAGAAGTCATCGGATCTTGAAAGATCATGGATATCTTTTTGCCCCGGATTTCCCGCATTTCTTCCTCGTTCAAACCAAGGATATCGTTTCCTGCAAACTCGATTTTCCCGGATACGATTTTCCCGGGGGGAGACGGGATAAGCTTTAACAAAGAAAGGCATGAAACGGATTTCCCGCATCCCGATTCACCGACAAGACCGAGGGTTTCCCCTTTATGAAGGGTAAAGGAGATACCGTCTACCGCTTTTACGATCCCGTCATCCGTATTAAAAAAGGTCTTTAAGTCGCGTACCGCTAAAATTGTATCTTCTTTTTTTTCTGCCAGTGCCATGCACCTTCCTTAAAGTTTATTCTTTAATTGCGGGTCTAAAGCATCCCGCAGGCCATCGCCGAAAAAGTTCATTGCAAAAAGAAACAGGACCATTGTGATTGCCGGAAAGAAAAGCCTCCACGGAAAAAGATCCATTCCATCGACACTCTCTTGTATCAGCGATCCCCACGTAGCAAACGGGGCCTGGACCCCGAGGCCTAAAAAAGAAAGGAATGCTTCCATCATGATGAAATTGGGTATTGTCAGGGTAGTAAACACGACAATAATTCCAAGGGTATTGGGAACAAGGTGTTTAAACACTATCCGTAAGTTCCCGGCTCCGATAGACCGGGCAGCTTCTATAAACTCCGAGTTCTTGAGGGAAATAATCTGGCCGCGTACAACCCGTGCCACGGTAAGCCAGCTTACAAAGGCGAGTGCAAAGAATAGATTCAATATTCCCCTTCCGAATAACGCCATAAGAATGATAACAAGCATCATATATGGAAGGCTGTACATAATATCGATAAACCGGGTAATGAGGTAATCTGTCTTCCCTCCCATATATCCGGCAATAGCACCAATACATGTCCCGATAAGGATGGAAGTAATCGACCCGATAAGCCCGATAGCGATCGATACCTGCCCGCCATAGATGATCCTTGCCAGTAAATCCCTTCCCAAAGAGTCGGTTCCGAGGAGATAAATTCGTCCAAATGTCCGGATCGGTTTCCCGTCCTTTATTGTTGTATCGCTTCTTAATTTCTGTTCATAGGTTTCAAGTTTCTCGAGTTCATCCGGGAGAAGCGTATCCCTTCCTGCATTTTTTGCCTGGGTGAGCAGTCTTGCTCTTTCCCTTTCCAGCAGAATTTTCCCTGCGGATTTTATCGAGGGAGGCAGGAAGCGGTGATCCAGTATCTGGAATTTGTATGAATGAATGGGTAATAGTGGTGCGGAGAGCGAGATAACAGCATAAATCACCACAATAATGAACCCTGCGACCGCCATTTTATTCTTTCTGAGCCTTCTTACCGCATCCAGAAACAGACTTGTTCTTTTTATAGATTGATTGAATTGGTGTTCAGGTTGATGTTGGTTCTTATTCTTCACAATACACCTTTATTTATATGAAATCCTGGGGTCTAAAAACCCGTACAATATATCAACAATAAAGTTCGCCATAAGAAGAATAACCGCATAAACAATAACCGTACCCATAAGAAGGAAATAATCCCTGTTAAAAGCAGCCTGGACAAAGAAATGCCCTATCCCCGGGATACGGAATATTTTTTCGACAACAACAGAACCGGTGACAATCCCTGCCATTGCAGGGCCTAAATAACTGACAACCGGCAGGAGAGAGCCTTTCAGTACATGTTTGAATAAAATAACCGGTTCGGATAATCCTTTGGCCCTTGCAGTACGGATATAGTCACTTCTGAGTATTTCGAGAATACTTGCCCGAGAAAGCCGTGCAATATAAGCGAAATACGGTAAGGAAAGGGTAATGACAGGCATGATGAGGGTTACCCAGCCATACTTTCCATCTATCCAGCCGGATGTCGGGAGCCAGTGCAGGCGTATGGCACATATATACATCAAAAGGGGCCCCACAACAAAGAGAGGAATGGTAATACCGAATACCGCTACCGACATTGCCGTATAATCTATCCAGCTGTTCTGCTTTGCGGCAGAGATAATGCTTACCCCGATACCGGAAATCACTGCAATACACAATGCAATAATCCCGATAAACACGGATTTGGGAAGGCTTCGTGAAACAAAATAATTTACATCATGATCCGGGTAAGCAGATGACAGACCCAAATCCCCTTTCAGAATATCAAGCATATATCGTGCATACTGGATAAGAATAGGTTCATCATAATGGTATTTCTTTTCCATATTCTTAATAATTTCCGGGGGATATCTTTTGTCTTTGTCAAAAGGCCCCCCCGGTGCTATCCGTATAATAAAGAAACTTATGGTTATGATAATAAACATCGTGGGAATTAATCCGATTAACCGTCGAATAATGTATTTTGTCATAAACCAACTACTCCGGGAAAAACTGCGATAATTATTTCTTATAAATATATTTGGGCGGATGCCATCCCATAATTGTCGTGTACCAGCCGCCCCACTTTGTCAAATCAATAAGATCCTGGTTTACATAGTAGTATACAGGAGCAATTCCCTGATCCTGGGCGATTAAAATCTGTTCGGCTTTTTTTAATACATTAAAACGTTCAGTTCCCCCGGGCATTGTCGCTGCCTGCCTGATTAATGCATCAAATTCGGGATTGGAGTATTTCCCGTAATTCTGTCCTGCGTCTGTCTGAAAGAGTTCAAGAAAAGTGTTGGGATCCTGGTAATCCCCGATCCATCCCATCCTGAGTATATTAAAATCCTGTTCCTTTCCCCTGGCCAGAACCGTTTTCCATTCAGCGTTTTCTATGGATATGGAAATACCGAGTTTCTGTTCCCATTGCTGCTGGATAAATTCTGCGATGATCTTGTGTGCTTCACTGGTGTTGTAGAGGATTGTCGAATCGGGGAATCCTTTCCCATCCGGGTACCCGGCCTGGGCAAGGAGTTCTTTTGCTTTTTCCAGATTATAGCCGTTTCCTTCAGGGGGAACATAACCGGGCATGGGTGGAGTGACTTCATTTGTTGCAATCTGCCCCCCGCGGGTTACTTTATCCACAAGTGTTTGTCTGTCAATAGCCATGGAAAGAGCTTGTCTTATCCGTACATCATTGAATGGGGGTTTTGTATGGTTGAACTCATAGAAATAGGTTGCAAGCTGGGGAATTACCTGGTAATCCGGTCTTTGCTTTAACACATCGATCTGGTCTAAAGGCATACCCTGGAACATCCAGTCCGCTTCCCCGTTTTTATACATATTTAACCTTGTGTTATTGTCGTCGCTCGGAATATAGACGATTTCGTCCAGTTTCACGTTCTCTGCGTCCCAGTAGGTCTTGCTTTTCACTACCGTAACATGATCCTGGGGTTCCCATTCTTTCAGGACAAACGGCCCATTGCACACCATATTTTCCGGCAGTGTCCATTTATCACCGAATTTTTCAATGGTATGAACAGGAACGATCCCGAAAATAGTATGGGGGAGCATAGACTCCACATACGGAATGGGTCCTACCATATCCATCTGAAAGGTATGGTCATCAATCGCCTTTATTTGAACCGCATCGGCACCTGCCTCACCGGAGTTATATTCATTCGCACCCTGGACCACCATTCCCATCATCCAGGCATAGGGGGATGCTGTTTCCGGATTGAGTGTTCTTAGCCACGAATCGACCACTGTTTTTGCCGTAATCGGGGTACCGTCACTCCATTTTGCATTTGTGCGTAATGTGAACGTATAGGTTTTCCCTTCATTGCTTACGGTCCAGCTTTCCGCCACCCCCGGTGCACCATTGTTTGTTTGGGGATTGTAAACAAGTAACCCCTCGAAAAGACCGAGGAGAATATTATGTGATACATTATCTTCACTTAAAGCAGGGTCCAGGGTCGGGGGTTCTGCCCCATTGAGTACGGTAAATACCGTCGTTTCTTTTTTTCCCTGGCCGCATCCCATAAGAAAAATAAGAAGCACAGACATGATTAAAAATATTTTTTTCATACTATTTCTCCTTTCCTCCATAAATATCCGGGATTATTATATAATCCAGGGATTATACAATACTATGTATATTAATTTCCATTACTTTTTGTAATAATTTCTGCTGAATATAAATTTTTTTATCTATTGATGATAAATTTTTCTGGTTTGCGCGTTTTCCCTGTCAGGAATAGTAGAATCTTCCGCAATAACGAAACAACTGTCAATGGAAAAAATATTTATCACTGGAGTAAAAGAAAATTCGCCATTTGTCAACCAAAAGGGCGACATGACTTTTAAAAAAATGTACTTTTGAATCCTTGAAAATAAGGGATTCTTTTTGCGTCTTCGGCGAAAAGTTTGTGAAGTACCATTCGGTCAATGCATTACACCATATTATGCTGTCCCGCCAATTCATTGTTGTTACCGGCTCCTGGCTATCTGTTTCTGTCCCGTGTATTCCATCATGCCCCGGAATTCCAGTATTTCCAAATGAATACCCATGACTACCCGCCCAAGTATAGATTGCATACCAGAGTTTCCTTTGTTGAATTCTTTTCAGTTTTTCACCCTGGTCTGCAACAGGTTTTTTTCGACTTTCCCTGCTTTTCAATTAATAATTCACTGGGAAATTACTCTCTCTTTTATTATTATTATGTATAGATGTTATTGCTAAAAACCTTAAAGAGATATGGCAGTTATCCATTCCGGGCTGTATGCTGCCGGATAAAGCAATGTGAAAATCATGTTTGATAATAGTTATATCATACACTGGATAGAAAACAATAAAACTTCTTATAACGCGGAATTGGAGAAAATATTCAATATTTATTATATTCATCTGAAAATCAATAAGGATGATCTTTATATTACAAAATACGGATTCCCGTTTATTGAAAACCTGAAACCGGAGAATTTCTTGACAGATGATGAGTGGTACAAGCAGAATTCAGTACGCTTATCCGGGACAAGCTGCACATATAAAGTAAGAACAAAGAAGGTGAATAGAAGGGATCTTGATATTGTCATTAAATGGAACCGGATGGGGCAGGATATTCCCGGTGCAGAGACAAGCGATGAGTTTCATGGGGCTGCTTTTAACAGTCCTTTTGAGGAATTTTCCCTGGTCATGGAGTTAAGAAAGACAAAATATGAATCGCCGGGCAAGATAATTACACAAAAACCCCTTGCCATCTATGTTCCTGCTGAACGGATTGAACTCTGGCAGATGGGAAGAAGACAGTATAAAATACAGGAAAAAATCGATAAACACAAAGATGTTATACTGGATATGTTCAGGTCGTATATAGTTGTCTATGAATGGGTAAAAGGGATTGATGCAACACAGGCCTGTACAAAAGGGTTTATTTCAAAAGATAAAATGGAATCCCTTACCCTGACCGCAGAAGAAGACATGAGAAACAAGGGATTCATTGTAAGAGACAGGAAACCGCATCACGTCATAATCCGGCACGATAAGAGTGGAAAATTGTTTAAAAGCAGGGACAAAAAAGTCCTTTATGCCCTTGTGGATTTTGAGCTGCTCGAAAGAACCTCTGAACGGGAAACTATTATTAAGAAAGCCAGACGGCTTAATTATTTAAAAAGGCAAAATGAAAGATTCAGTACTACAATAGTAAACAAGGAAAAAATGCAGCTTAAGCAGGTAACTCTCCTGGATGTGGATTATGTTTATGGCCGGACGGAGAGTACTAAAGGTGCCCTCTGGGTCGTGGGAAAAGATTATGAATTATTTGATTATTTCCTGCCTGAACGGTGGGAAAATACACCCTGTACAAAATTATCAACCCATCATGAAACCTATCATACCATATCCAAAGATATGATTCATCTTGTATGGAAACTCTCAAAAACAGGATTTCTACCGGATGTGGATCCATACAGGGAAGATGAAAGAAAAATCCTGGAACATGGATATAACAGTCCTTTTGAAGAAATCAGTATTGCAATGTATATCAGCAGGCATGGGATAAGAACGATATATCCGCGGGCAATCTATATGACAGGTAAGAAAACAACGATATCCCGGGATGTTCTGGATCAAAGCCGTTTTAAATCTCACAACAAATTATTAACACCAGAAAATAAGCCTGTTTTAAGGGTGGATAGAAATTATCTCCTTATCTGGGGGTACTGGAATGGACCGGATGAAAAGCTTGCAGCCCTGGATGGGAATTATTACAGTGGTATCAATGCCCTGGATGCTTACCGGAAAAAAATTATCTCTATGACAGATTATCTGACGATTTTAAAAAGGAAAAAAGAAAAATTAAAAAAAATAGGAATCGAAGACCTTAACCTGGGAGGACGGCATCTGCTCCTGTCACTGGATACATCCGGTGCTATTATTAAAGATAATGAAGGATTTCCGGAAGTAAGAGTATGTAATTTTGAATTTTTAAAAATAATATAATACTGCTTTATCAATTTTATAATCCCCCCCTGTTCACTACTTGACACCATGCATTGTGTGTGCTATGTTGAACCATACACGTATTAAGGTAAGGAGAGGAATATGTCTGGTCATAGCAAATGGCATTCAATAAAACATAAAAAAGGGGCTGCCGATGCCAAGCGGGGAAAGCTTTTTACCAAGATTATCAAAGAAATCATCGTTGCAGCCCGGATGGGCGGGGGTGATCTGGATGGAAACCCGCGGCTAAGGGCAGTGGTCCTTAAAGCAAAAAACGCCAATATGCCCAAGGATAATGTGGAAAGGGCGATAAAAAAGGGAACCGGGGAACTTGGCGGGGTTGAATATATTGAAATAACATACGAAGGATATGGCCCGGGCGGGGTTGCCCTGCTTATTGAGGTTCTTACCGACAATAGAAACCGCACTGCTGCTGAAATAAGGCATGCATTGGCAAAAGGGGGCGGGAATCTCGGTGAAACCGGGTGTGTTTCGTATCAATTCAAGAGGAAAGGTATTATTGCTATTGATGCATCAAAATACTCGGAGGATGATATTCTCTCCGTGGCCCTGGATGCCGGTGCAGAGGATGTATCGAATGATGACGGGATGATTGAAGTGCTTACAAGCCCGGACGATTTTGAAAATGTCCTGGAAGCCCTGGATAAAGCAAGCTTTAAACATGAATCTGCAGAAATCTTAAAAATTTCAGATACCAGGATTTCCCTGGATACGGAGAAAACGAGAAAGGTTGTCAGACTTATCGAAACCCTGGAAGATAATGATGATGTGCAGAATGTTTATTCAAACCTTTCTATCCCGGACGATTTCTCCATGGATGAATGAGAAGAATTATCGGTATTGATCCCGGACTGTCTGCAACAGGATACGGAATAATAGAAATAAGAAAAAATAAGATAAGCCATATATGCCACGGTGTCATACGGACGGATCCTGAATACCCAATGCAGGAAAGGCTTGTTATCATTAACAATGAATTGAAGCAGGTCCTTGTCCAGATGAAACCGGACGAGGCTTCGGTCGAACTTATTTATTTTGCAAAGAATATGAAGACGGCAATTCCGGTTGCCCAGGCAAGAGGGGTTATTCTTCTTTCTCTTGCACAGGCCGGAATCCCGGTAAACGAATACACCCCGCTGGAAGTAAAACAGTCTGTTGCCGGCAGGGGCAGGGCAGATAAAGTGCAGATACAGAATATGATAAAAATCATTTTACAGCTCAAGGAAATACCATCGCCGGACCATGCAGCAGACGCCCTGGCGATTGCATATTGTCATTCCAGCCATTCCATAATGGAAAGGTTTATGAAAATGGGGAAATAAGTATGTTTCACAGCATTAAAGGAAAACTTACGGAAAAGCGGGAAGATGGGATGTGTATCCTCACAGGCGGTATCGAATGGGATATTACGGTTTCACGGAATACCTCTATACAACTCCCGGAAACCGGAAATGATTGCAGGATATTCGTGTATCTGTACCACCGGGAGGATAAACTTGCCCTTTTCGGTTTTCATA
Organism: Spirochaetales bacterium; assembly: GCA_016935735.1. Taxonomy (GTDB): domain Bacteria; phylum Spirochaetota; class Spirochaetia; order SZUA-6; family JAFGRV01; genus JAFGRV01. The sequence continues at coordinate 9,596 of JAFGQK010000145.1, forward strand.
CCATACAGGAAAAAAGACTTTTTTTGAACCTGCTTAAAGTGGAAGGGATAGGACCATCCCTTGGTATAAAAATACTCTCCGGGATTACACCTGCCCAGTTTATAAAGGCCCTGGAAATCCAGGATATGGAAGTTCTTACCGGAATACCCGGTCTGGGGAAAAAAACCGCTCAAAAAATTATCCTTACACTGGCGGGAAAACTCAGTATGGAGGAAAGCGGGAATAAGGTTCATGCTGATATTATAAAAGCGCTTACCGGTATGGGATTTGACGCCCAGCAGGCCAGGAAAGCAGTAACTGCTGCTGCATCTGAAATAGATGAGGCTTCCCTGAATAAGGAAGAGTATGAGAAAAAACTCCTTAAAGCGGCATTAACCAGGCTGGGAAAAAGCTGATTATAGTGAATAAAGAAGGTTTATGATTTGATGAAAGATAATCGTATCACATCGGGAAAATACAACCAGGAAATGGATACTGATGAAAAAACACTCCGTCCCCTGTATCTCTCCGAGTTTATCGGGCAGGATAAATTAAAGGACAACCTTTTTGTATTTATTACTGCGGCAAAAGAAAGGGGAGAAAGCCTGGATCATGTCTTTTTTTCAGGTCCCCCCGGTCTGGGAAAGACAACACTCTCCGGGATTATTGCACATGAACTGGGTGTTGCATTCAGGGCAACAAGTGCTCCGGCACTTGAAAAGCAGGGTGATCTTGCTGCAATCCTTACCACCATTGGCGAGAAGAATGTTTTTTTTATCGATGAAATTCACCGGCTGAAACCCCAGGTCGAGGAAATACTCTACTCTGCAATGGAGGATTTTGAGATTGATGTCATTATCGGCCAGGGGCCGGGGGCAAGAACAATCAAGATACCGATTCCGCGTTTTACCCTTGTCGGCGCCACGACCAAGACCGGGCTTGTTTCCGGACCGCTATATTCCCGGTTCGGCATTACCGCCAGACTCGATTTTTATACCACAGTAAATATCAAAAAAATCGTATACAGGTCATCACAGATTCTTGGCATCACTATTGATGATGATGCAGCCGAAAAGATCGCTGTTTGTTCCCGGGGCACTCCCCGGATAGCCAACAGGCTGCTCAGGCGTATGCGGGATTTTGCCCAGGTACGGGGTGATGGAAAAATCACGAAAGAAATCGTTGACAATGGCCTGCTTTCCCTGGAGATTGATGAAAGGGGGCTTGACAAAGTGGACCGGAAAATACTCATCACCATTATCAGGAATTATTCAGGCGGGCCTGTGGGTTCAGAAACCCTGGCGATTTCCATTCATGAAGCAGTGGATACGCTTGAAGATGTCTATGAACCATACCTGATACAGGAAGGCTTTTTACAAAGGACCTCCCGGGGAAGAATGGCAACGGAACTGGCCTATCAGCATCTTGGTCTGGAATACAGCGGAAATGAAGACCAGGGACTTCTTTTTTAATATCGATAAAAAGAACATAGCACAATACCCGCCGGAAAAAAGGGGAAATTCCAGGTTAATGGTATTGCACAGGGAAGGGAAAAGAATCGTCGATACAATGTTTTCAGAACTCCCTGAATTGATAAAACCGGGAACCGTGCTTGTCATCAATGATTCCCGTGTAAGAAAAGCCCGTGTGTTCGGCATTTCTCAGGACACCGGCGGGAAAGTGGAATTCCTTTTCCTGAAACAACTGAGTCCTGTCATGTGGAAGGTGCTTCCGAACAAATCAAGAAAACAAAAGCCGGGAAAAACCTATTGTTTCGGGAACAACATTACCGGGACAATTGTCCGGGAGGAGGGGGCATGTCGGGTACTCTGCTTTCAGGAACCTGTAGATGAAGACTTCTTTGAAAAACATGGGCATATGCCGCTTCCCCCTTATATCCGTAGAAAAGACGAACAGGCTGACGAAGACAGGTACCAGACAGTGTATTCAGGTGAAACGGGATCTTCAGCCGCACCGACAGCCGGGCTTCATTTTACCCCGGGTATACTTTCACGTCTTAAGAATAATGGAATACAGATTGCCCGGGTCACCCTCCATGTCGGGATAGGAACATTTATTCCGATCCGCACGGAAAATATCGAAGATCATGTTATGCATGAAGAGGAGTACAACATACCAGAACCGGCAGCGGAACTCATCGGAAGTGCATTAAAAGAAAAGCGGCAGGTTATTGCCGTTGGTACAACCTGCGTGCGTACCCTGGAATCTGCATACAGGGACGGGAACATTATCCCGGGAAGGAATAAAACCTCCCTGTTCATCTACCCGGGGTACCGCTTTCACATGGTTTCAGGGCTTCTTACCAATTTTCACACCCCGGGATCATCATTACTTGTTTTAGTATCTGCATTCGGGGGATACAATCTTATCCGGCAGGCTTATACCGGGGCGCTGCAAAAAGGATACCGTTTCTTTTCATATGGTGATGCAATGTTGATTGTGTAATAGCAAAAAAAAGGCCATCCCCAGCGGGATAGCCTTTTTTTGCTTTGTAATGGGTATTTACATTGTGTAGGTATAATCATTCACTGTGTAGGAACCGGAATATTCAACATTGGAGCCATTCATTGTCACTTCATATTCCCAGCTGCATTCATACTCTTCGCCTTTGTAGACAACAGTGAAATCGCCGGTGTAAGAAAGATACAAGTTGTCTTCGGATTCAGCAATCAATATAATTGTCATTGAACCGTTCAGTAATGAGACATCACCCCCCACCGGGACATGATTTACCAGGGCAACATTCATTGTGTAGTTATGAAGATAGGGATTTTCAATATCGTATGTCAAACTCCCGGTAATGACAACAGTTCCTTCGGTATTGGTGTAATTAATTTCATAATATTCAGGAACGCGTGTCTGTGCTTTTACCGGTTCCGATATCGCTTCTATCATTGCATTAGTTGTTTCGGTTTGGACAGCAACAGAGATTTCCTGCATCATCTCACTTGCTTCCTCTTTGGGCAGGGGAGGGGAAGATGAATCAGTACTGCATCCGGTACTTAGAATTACACTTATGATGATAATACACAATAGTATGATGGTTTTTTTCATAAAAACCTCCTTTATTTTTGTTAATGCCAATTATACATCGTTTAATAAAAAAAACAAATGCTTTTCCCCTGAAATCCGAGTGGAAAATTGATGTATTCAAGGTATAAAAAGGTGGTATACCTGCTTTAATAGGTGTTCTCATCCATGTTTTCAAAATGCTTTCTTACCCTGTCTAAACGCAATAAGTGGGATGTAATGATATCCTCGTAATCAAGCTCCCCTATCTCGATCCTGTAGTGTTCATCTTCCCAGTTCTGTATTTCTTCGAGATGAATGGCAAGACTTCTCGCTTTTTTCGACCATTTTTTTGCATCATCCCAGTACCCGAGGGCTATTTTGTACACCTGTTCAGCGATTTCAAGGCTTTTCAGGTTCTGTTCTTTCCATGGGGCATTGTAAAAATATGCAATCTGCTTGTCATACCCGCTTCCCAGGGTAAGGTAAAGCTGTATTAATTTTAAATAGATATGCATGGTAAAAAGGTTGCGGTAGCGTTCCCATTCCCGCTTATTTTCGATTTTTGCCAGGGCATAAAGGGGATTACAGAAGTCGGCTTTTAACGCCTGCTCAAGATAGTGGATATTTTCCATACAATCATCGGGATACTGGTAAAAATGAAGATGATAGAGTTTGTAATATTGTTCCACATAGAGAATTCTGTAAGAATAGACAGGAGAGAGTGCACATATGCATAATAACAGAATAATAACAAAATATTTCACTTTTTAACTATCGGCAGGGATTCTATTTTTTCCCAGATTTCCGAAAAAATTTTTTCCCGGGGTAGTGTCCCGTTTATCTGGTGGATATGAAGAGGATACTCTTTAAAAATATCCAGGGTTTTCCTGTATCCCTTTAAAACATTTTCCTGGAATTCCCTGTTTTCGAATATTTCCCTTCCTTTCCTGTCTGACAGTCTCTGCATACAGAGGTCAACAGGGGTATCAAGAAAAAAAAGAAACGCAGGAAGCGGAAAATGTCTGTTCAAAGAATAGATAAAATCATAATCCGATGACACGGATTGATATGCCAGGGAAGAAAAGAGGTACCTGTCACAGATAACAAGCTCTCCTCTGAAAAGATGGATAAGAATACCGTCTATTGGATGATAAAGGTGTTCGTTTCTATCTGCTGCAAAAAGAAAAGCAACAGTATCCGGATGAGCATCCTTTTCCCCCTTGAGGATTTCCCGTATTAATGTTCCTGTTGTATTTTTTGTCGGTTCAAAAGTGGAGAAAAACGGGACATGAAGGGCTTTAATGCGTTCCTCCAATAAGGCAAGCTGGGTTGTTGTTCCAGACCCGTCAAGACCTTCGAGTACAATAAAGTTTTCTAAAACAGTATAAGTCCGGCTCAAGATGGCTATCATACTATATGAGGTTGTTATGATGAGTCAAGCATTCTCATAATGTTTTCGCTATTACCGGGATTGACGGGATTGATTCATCTCTTTACTTTACCACTTCGTTATGTTATCCTGTTCCTTATAAAAAACAATGATATATGGCACCTTGGGCTTGGCAGGACTGCTCACCAGATAATATCATGGCTTTCGTATCTCGGCCTGCTGTTTCTTCTTTTCCAATTTCCATTAATTATTGCCGGCAATTTTCATATTGCATTTCTCCCGGTACTCATTATCCTTGCCGCACCTTTTATAAGCAGGCTTTTGTTGTCTGCACTATCCCGTACCCGGGAGTATGATGCTGATATCGGCGCTGTCAATCTGACCGGTGATACCGGAAGTTATATTTCCGCATTGAAAAAACTGTCACTCCAACCATTCCGGTTATTCGGCTTTATCATTTTTCGTCATACGAAAAGGGATAATTCTTCATTATTCCAGACCCATCCCGCTGTCAGGCAGCGGATACACCGTTTGGAGGAACTGGCCAGACATGAACCCGGGGTGATTGAGATAAGAAATATACCCGGGGAACATGAAAAATATTATTAAAACATTCCCCCGGCTATAACAAGACTTCCTGTCCCTTTGCTTTGATAATGAAATCGACGAAACCTGGTGTTTCATATTTAGAATTCCTGCCTTACAATAGACATAATCCCGTAATTCTGCTATAACAGCAATTGTAGGAGAAGGCAATATCGAAACGCTTGTTATTTACAGCTTATTTCTCATTCTGTTTTTATTACTTTCAGCATTTTTCTCCGGATGCGAAACCGCATTCTTTTCACTGAACAGCCTGGAAAAAGAAAAAATAAAATCAGTAAAAGGAAAATGTAAGGAAAAGATGATTATGCTGCTTTTCCATTCACCGGATATGCTGCTGGTAACCATATTAACAGGAAATATGATTGTGAATGTCTTTGCCACGGATTTCTTTGCTTCCACCATTACCGGATATGTAAGTTCGAAAATTCCTTTTATTGATTCTGAACTCTTTTCAATTATTGTCATGATCCCTTTAATCCTTATATTTGGAGAAATGACACCAAAGAACATAGCGGTCCGTCATCCCCTTTCTTTTTCCAGATTTTCCATTATACCCCTTTATATGTTTCATATATTGTTTTCACCTTTTACTGTTATTCTTAATACAATCCGCTTAAAAATACTTAAAAGAATTCCTGTAAAAAAGACAGAGGATAACTATCCGGGAGATTCTCTTATTTCTTTTGCCATGAAAGTGGGACATAAACGCGGGTTTATTAATAAGTATGAACTTGATGTAATGGAGTCCTACCTCGATTTTCGAAAAAAAACGGCATATGATGTGATGATTCCAAGAACAGATATATCCGGTATTGAAGTTTCAACAACCATCGATATATTATTTGAAAAAATTTCCGGTGGTAATACAGAAGTACTCTCTGGTCCCTATATTTATGTTTTTGAACACGATTATGATCATCTTACCGGGTATATTAACAGCAGGGATTTACTCCCCATAAAATACGGAATAAAAAAAGAGATCCCTCTTAAAGACCTGGTAAAACCGTTTTATTCAATCCCGGATTCTAAAAACCTGTCCGACCTTGCAAAGGAACTCTGTGAACAGGATAATGAAGTTGCCCTGGTTATTGATGAATATGGCGGGACAGCTGGAATTGTTACATTCCAGAATATTATTGCTGATCTTCTTGATTATTTTTATACATCTGAAAAAGATGAAATCGAGGAAATTTCCCCCGGCCACTATTCCATGCCCGGTACTGTTGAAACGGCAACACTCGAAAATCTTTTTAATGTGAAATTTGCATCCGATAAAAGGACTGTTTCCGGTATGATTATGGAGTACCTCGGTGAAATACCTGCAACCGGGGCAACAATTAACATAGCCGGTATCCTGTTCACTGTCTATAAAGTCGGAAAAACAAAGATAATCCAGCTTAAAGCAGAAAAAGAGAGTAATGAATGATTATTGCAGGAGGAATATTCTTTACTATTATTGCAGCAGGATTTTTCGCAGGTATAGAGACAGGTCTTCTTGCAGCAGATCAACTTTCGCTTTTCTCTAAAAAAGAAAAAGGTATCTTCTATGCAGTTTCTGCTCATTTTCTCCTTATAAAACCGGAACGGCTTCTTTCAACAACATTAATCGGGACAAATATTTCTGTTATCACTGCTGCTGTTTTCCTTAAAAGCTTTTTTATTGAACAGGGATTGCCATTATGGATTTCCTGGCTCGGGAGTCTGGGATTAAGCATGATTCTTCTCATATTTTCCGAGATTGTGCCGAAGTCTTTTTTTCGGCAGCATTCAAATACCGTGAGTGTGAAATGTGCCCCGGTTCTAGTATTTTTTTATTTTGTATTTCTTCCTGTTTCTATGTTACTCAATGGCATTGTGAAACTGCTTCTTCTTATATCAGGGCAAAAAAGTACAAAACGGCTTCCCATATCCAGGGAAGATCTGAAACTGCTTATTAAACTCATTAACCGGGAATCCGGAATAGAGCAAAATACTGAACGTTTTATCGATGATATATTTGATTTCAAAGAAACAATGGCCAGGGAGGTAATGATCCCTTTTCATAATATCCCTGTCATCAGTATTAACAGACAAATCGATGATGTCATAGAGCTATGCGAAAAAGAACGGACAAGTGACCTCGCTGTTTTTTCCGGACGTACAGACAATATCATCGGGTATATTGATGTGAAGGATCTGCTTAAGACTCATGCAACATCAATCGGGGAAATTCTAAAAAAAGCATATTTTTATCCGGATACAAAGCACATCCCGGAATTACTCCGTGCAATGATAAAGAGGAAACAGGACGTGGTATTTCTTGCTGATGAATATGGCGGTATATCTGGAAGAATTTCACGGGATGATATCGCTTCGGAGATTGTAGGGTACATACCAAAGGAAGAATCAAAAAAAGAAAAGGATATAAAACGAATAAATAAAAATACCTATCACATTTCAGGAACGGCTGATCTGGAGGATCTGCATAATGAAACCGGTATAAAAATTGAAAAAGGTGTATATGATACAATCGGGGGGTATATATGTGCTAAAACAGGTGAAATCCCTGAAAAAGGTGCTATTTTTAAAGAGAGGGCATCTAGTTTTACCATTATTGACAGGGATGACAGACATATTATACGCATCGAGATGCAGAAGCTGAAAAAAGATGAATCAGAATAACTGTTTTTTAACATTTTTTGCATGTAACTATTATGAACATTCGGAGTTAAGTATATGTGGGAGAAGATAATTGGATAAGATGTCAGAAAATGACAGAAAACGGATAAAAATTATCATAGAATTATCCTTTCTTATCCCTCTTATTATTATTGCTTTTGTATTGTATTATTTTATAGATAAAGAAGTAAGTAAGAGAATGGTATACTTAAAAGCTGAAATACTGGATTATATGGAAAAGCAACTTGGCAGGGAAATTCAATACGAAAGTATTTCTCCTTCCATTTTTATGTTCCTTGAAATAAGAGATTTAAAAATATTCAGTTTTATAAGCCAGGAAGATGAAATATTCAGGATCAGGAGGATAAAAATTAAATATAATATCTTTACCCTTGTATTCTCGGATAATCCCCTTACTTCTGTTTCTGAAATTAACATTTCGAATACCCTGTTTAAATTCGGTCTGTCCCCGGGGCAACCTTCGGAACGTACTGAATCTCAGCGCACTATTCTGTCCCGGCTGCTGTCGACCACCTATAAGTTTAAAGTGACAGCAGACAATATTGCTTTAATATTGTACACCGATACAATGCTTATTAATAGTACAAACCTGTTTTTTACTATTAATAATAAAGGAAATTCCTATGAAATAAACTTAAGAAAAGGAACCACAAGGATCACCCTGAATAGCAAGGACACGGCACCGGTCTGGTTTTTTTCCAGATTTAAAATCAAAGGGTCAGTTTTTAGCGGATTTAACAGGGCGGAACTCATTGTACGGATACTTCACCTTTCATCAAACAGTTTTGTTCTTGAAAAACAGACCTTTCAGGTGGTTCTTAAGGATGAAAACTTAAGTGTCATAAAAATTCAGGATAAAGCACCTGTCGATGTTCAACTTGCATTTGATTTTAAAACAAGTGACCTGGTACTGGATTTTAAAACGGAAAACTGGAAACCTTCCAGTATGATAAAGTTTACCGGCCCTCTTTTTTCTTATAACCCGTGGTTAAATTCCGCTCTCACCTCTTCGGGAAATGTTACCTATAACCTGAAAACGGATTTTCTCAAATATAATCTTACTTCCAGTATTGTTTTAAAGAATCCCATTTTACCCCCTGAAATTGTCCTTTCCACTTATATGTATGGAAATAAGGAAATTGTATATTTTAAACCCCTTGTCATACATTCCAACCTTGGTACCGTCGACTTTACCGGGAATATTTTATTCAAGAATTTTTTCCCCGAAGGTTTTTTAAGACTGGCAAATGTGAAAGCTCTCCATGACAAACGAATTTCTGCAGATTTTACACTGGACAGATATGAAGAAAGTTTAAGCTTAAAAGGTACAAGAGTGTATATCGGTTCATCCGGTTTTGATACATTCAACCTGGATGTATACCCCCGGAATAAAGCCCTGTTTTTTAATCTCTCCACTTCTTTTGCCCAATCGAAATACAATGATGAGATTACTGCAGCCGGTGAATTTATTATTGATCCTCAATTCTCCCTGAAGTTTGATGGAAATCTTACGAATATTCCCACATCCCATGTCTATAAACTGTTTATGCAGGATTCCTTTTTTTCGGCAAGGATATTTCAATTCCTTGAAAACCTCACAATGAACTCGAAATTCCATTTTTCTTCCAATTTTAAAACTGCTGAGTATTATACAGATAATGTTTTAATCCAGGACCATACTGACAATTCAAATTATTCATTTTTTTCAGTAAAAGGTTCTGAAAAAGAGGCTGTAGTTGATTCTATTCAGGCGCAATGGGAAAAATTCGATCTTTCCGGTAATGTATATACCCGGTTCAATGAAAAAGATACAATCTCTTTCCTTTCAAATTTTAACCTTGAAGGCATTCCATACGGAATAACCGGGTATTATAACCGGGATCAAATACTCTCCATAAAAGGGAATTACGGATTGAATGCATTCATTTCTTTCAACAAGGCAAACCGGATGACGATAAAAGCAGATGCTTTAAAGCTTCCTTTTCCCTTATCCGGTGAAAAAGAGGAGGTTGCCTACACTTCCTTTTCTATAAGCGGTATATTCCCCGCCACTGGTGACTGGCAGGTTGTCTCGCCAAGCATGATTTTCTATAATATTCCGGTTTTTTGTATAAAGGAGAATGAACTCGAAGTTGTATTCACCTTAAATAAAAAAGAGCTCTTTTTATCTGAAATAATGTATGAAGATACACTCTCTGAACTTTCCGGACTCGGGAAAATACAGTTTGGTAATGATGAAAACCAGAAGACCAGAAGTTTTGTACTACTTACCGGTAAAAAAACAGAAGAATATTATTCGGTTTCTGCATTGCTGGACCAGGATACAGTGGATGCAAGGGTTGAATTTATCAATTCCCCACTAGATAGAATCGGGAAATTTATTGTAACAGGTTCACTTTCAGGTAATCTTGAATTTACAGGTCCGCTGCGTAATCCGGAGATAGACGGAAACGTCTCCCTTGTAAAAGGGAGTGTTATTGGTGATTATGCAGGGTTTTATGCGGACTTCCATATCAAAGAACCCGAAATCTCTTTTAACTCTTTTTCCATTACCTATCTGAATTTGAAAATAGATAAGGGAAAAGGAAAATATAATATAGAAGATGGTCAATTTCAGTTTTCCGCACTTTTTAACGGTGAATATTTCGCAAAAACGATTCAATGCAGCCTTGATTTTTCCGGATCCGTCGTTACGATGGCAGATGAATCCTTTAACAGGGTATTTGAAAAGGAATACACAGCCGGATTACAGGTTTCGGAAATTGTCGTTGACAGGCTTCCATACGAACCCTGGACATTATTTTTCACAAAAAAAGATAATGTGTTGAATATTGATGGGGGACCGGATGATGCTTTTGCCGGGAAATTATTCAGCAACGGAGAATTTGAAATAGAAGTAAAAAATCCTTTCCCGATCCGGGGTTTTGCAATAGGAAATGTTACCGGGAATACCATTAATTCGGAAATTCAATGGATATGGATAGATCACGAAGTGTATAATGTGATTCTCGGCGAGGATGTAATAAAATTTACACAGGGACATATTTCAGGTACAAATATAAAAATCAGTGGTTTTTTTAATGACCCTGATTATGACGGCAGCCTGATTGCAGAGGACACGGCAATTTCATTCTTTCTTTCCCCCATCGAAACCAGACCGTTTCAATGTAAACTTTTTTTAAAGGAAAAGCAAATAGAGATGGAAAAGATCGCTGTTCAGATCGGGAGCGGTATTTTGTATACGGATAAAGGAATCTTTTTTATTGACCATTGGATTCCTGTTGCATACGATCTTACTTTTAGAACAGATGAATATATCGGATTATACTGTGTACATGATTTTAATGGGGTGAAAGTAGATGGGTATACGGTAGGGACGGTAAATACAGCAGGAGATCAAAGTACAGTACTGGTGAATGGGAACCTTATCGTTCATTATGGTACTATCACACTCAGCAAACCCCTGGAAACGGAACAAAAAGAAAATAAAGGTGCTCCTGATTTAAAGATTAATGTATCAATAGAAAGCGGGAGAAAGGTCGAATTTGACTGGCCGACAGCTAATTTTCCTGTTCTAAAGTGCTATGCAGAAAGAGGGTCCAAAATAATAATATCATATAACAGTGCTCTTGATTCTTTTAATATGAACGGGAAAATAGATATCAGGGGGGGGGAGGTCTTTTACTTTAACAGGAATTTTTATCTTAAATCGGGAAATATTATTTTTAATGTCGTTAATACGGCAGAAGTCGATCCTACTGTATCTGTCCGGGCAGAGTTAAGGGAATTCAACGAGGAAAAGGAAGCAGTAAAAATCTATCTTATTGCAGAAAACAACAGATTAAGTAATTTTTCTCCCCGCTTTGAGTCCGTACCAACTTTATCGGAATATGATATTTACCGGCTCCTGGGGCAATCTCTTGAAAAGCGTGTTGAAGAAAGCGGGCTGGGACTCTCATTTATTCTTTTATCCAGTGATGTGCTTGGAGAGACATTTATTTTCAGATCCTTTGAACAAACAATTAAAGAGCTATTCAACCTTGACCTTTTTTCCATAAGAACCCATGTTATTGAAAATATTCTCATGGACAGGGTGATCGGTCCCGAAGAGGAGGAAGAAGTAACGGAGAACAACCCGGCTTCCCTGGGAACATATCTTGATAATACGACTATTACCATTGGCCAGTATATTGGTGATGATTTATTCATTTCGGGTCTTGTCAGACTAAAGGAAGTAGATTATTATACACCTCAAACCCGTTTGGGGAATGGTTTATTCGGGATTGAACCTGAATTTGAAATCAGCCTTGAATGGCCGACTCCCTTTTTTAATCTGGAGTGGACATTTAATCCAACACAGGAACATTTAAATGACCTGTTTTTATATTTAACAGATAATACGATTAAATTTGAATGGAGTTTTAGTTATTAAATAAAAGTAAGGAGATACTATGATATTCAGGAAAACCCATACATCTGTTCATACTTTCATGAAGAAGATCTTTCCATTTGTCAATGCACTGCTGGTAAGAATATCGCTTATTCTGCTTTTCTTTCTTCTCTTCGTTGGTCCTTTAGCCAGTGAAGAAAGTGACTGGTTTGAAGGTAAACCCCTCGTCGATATTAAGTTTGTCGGAATCAATAAAGCATCCATGCCCGAAATCAAGGCGGTAGTAAAGGATTATATCGGTAATCTCTTTTCCCGCAGTATCTATTATGAGATTGAAAATAAATTATGGGATCTTGATTTTTTTGATGATATTGTCGGTGATATTCAAAGCGGTGACAGTGAAAAGATGAGTGTTATTATTGAATTTCGTATAAAAGAAAAGCCTGTTATTATTGATATAAAAATAGTCGGGAATAAACTTATTACACGGAGTGAGATTCTTGACGAGGTCAAGTGTAAAATAGGTGATTTTGAGAATAAGGTGTTAGTTTATGAAGATGAACAGACAATAAAGCAATTCTATATAGATCATGGTTTTCATGAGGCAAAAGTAAGCAGCAGGATTGAACCGAATGAAGCGGGCGACAAGATTACCGTCTATTTTGACGTGGATGAAGGATATAAAGCAACAATTAAAGAGTTTTACTTTTCAGGGAATAATTTTGCATCTGCAAGTACATTAAAAGGGAAGCTTGCGTCAAAGAAACAGGAATTCTTCAATCATGGTTATTTTGTAGAGAGTAACCTCGAACTGGATAAAGAAAATATCGTTACTTACTACAATAAAAGCGGGTATATTGATGCAAAGGTGGAAAAAACAGAGAAATCAGTGGAGTACGATGAAGAAAAGGGCAGGAGTTACATGACTATCACGTATTACATTGTAGAAGGTGAGCAGTATACATTCGGCGGTGTTGTCTTTGAAGGAAACAGGATATTCTCTAATGAAGTCCTGTTAAGCAAGATAAGCCAGAAATCCGGAAAAGTCTTTAATAAAGTAAAATGGGACTCCGACTTTCAGGCTATTATAACCCTGTATGCGGATGGTGGATATATTCATAATTCCATTTTTGACAAACAGGAACGTGATGAAATTAATAAAGTTGTTTCGTATCATATTACCGTAGTAGAAAGGGACAGGGCTCATATAGAAAATATAATACTCGTGGGCAATGTAAAGACCAAGGACTATGTTATTTTAAGGGAACTCCCTTTTGGAGTGGGCGATATATTCAGTGCAGAAAAAATAAGGCAGGGGATGTATAATCTTTTTAATCTGCAATACTTTACCGATATCAGACCACAGCCCGTCCAGGGCAGTTCGGAAGGGTTGATGGACCTCATAATAACCGTGGAAGAATCGCAATGGGCAGATCTGCGTTTGGGAATTGCATTTTCCGGCGGAAACTTCCCGATCTCCGGTCAATTCGGATGGTCAGATAAAAACTTCTTTGGCACCGGGAGAACTATCGGATTTGATGTTGAACTCTCCACGGCAAAGCAGGGTTTTTCCTTTACTTATAATGACAGCTACCTTTTTGGCAAAGGATGGGGAGGCGGGCTTACCTTATCATATTTTCATAACTTTTTTGATAATGCATATCAGGACATTGTGCCCCCTATTTTTGATGATGAAGATATCCCGGATCCATATACAAGTGAAGACGATTATGAAGATGCAGTGAACAGGGGTATTGACCAGAACAGGGCGATTTTAATGCATTATGACAACCATGAAATTGAACTCGCAGGGAGTACAAACCTCTATACCCTCACATTATTGGGGAAATTCGGTATCAGTACGCAGCTTGCAACAAACGCGACATATGTCTGGTATGATCCCGAGAAATACAGGCACTACAATAAGACAGTCCGCGACAACCTGCTTACATGGAATTTGATAAATACCTGGGGCACAACGTTTTACTGGGACAAACGTGATATCTACTATAATCCCGAAAAAGGTTTTATACTTTCGGAATATGTCGGACTATCCGGCGGTTTCCTGTTTGGTGCAAGGGATTATATTAAGTTAAAAACCAGGGCAGAAGCTTTTGTGACACTTTTTAAAATACCTCTATCCGAAACATATGATTTTCAGACAGTTCTGGCAGTTCATGCCGGTCTGGGTTTTCTATTTCCTCAATTCAATGGGAAGCTTTTTGCTACCGAGCGTGAAAGATTTTATATCGATGGAATGAGTATTGCACGGGGATGGGACCCTGTATGGGATGGGGAAGTATTATTCGATTTTTCACTGGAATTAAGGCATCCTATTATAAAAACCATGCTCTGGTGGTCATGGTTCTTTGATGCCGCTGCCCTGTATCCTGAACGGGATAATATACCATTGGATGATATTACGACATATTATTTTAGTTTCGGAGGCGGATTAAGATTGACAATACCGGGCCTTCCCCTGAGATTGTATTTAGCCCAGCGATTTAGAGTGGAAGATGGGGCTGTCGTATGGGAAGAAGGAGAGATACCCCTCTTCAAACCCTTAAGTCTCCGGTTTGTTGTATCGGTAACACCGCCAGGCGGATTTTAGGACAAACAGATAACCGGTATTTACCGGAGAGGCAGGAAGAAAGAAGGAGGTTTCCATGAATAAAAAGATAATGCTGGCAGCAGTTATAGTGTGTTTGGGAGGGATGGGTGTTTTTTCTCTTGATAATTTTCCCAAAGTTGGGGTGATAAATATAAGGAAAATATCACAGACTTATTTTAAGGATTCAAAAGCATTAAGGGATCTGGAAGCAGAAAAACAGCGAAACGAAAAATATATCGAGAGAATTATGAAAGAAATTACAGAACTGGAAAGTAAAATTCTTGAAGCAAAACAGAATAACTATGATGAAGCCGCGCGAAGGTATGAATTGGAAAAAGAGCAAAAAATCGATCACTTAAGGGAGTATAAACGAATTACCAGCCAGCAAGTTGATGAAAAAATGAAAAAACTTTATTATTCCGATAATTTTATGAATGAACTGCTCGATGCGATTGACAGGGTTTCGTTTAAACAAGGGTTTTCACTTATCCTTGATGTGAATGCGGGAAATATTTATTTTTATACACCGGAAATCGATATAACAGAGATTGTTATAGAGGAATTGATGAAGAATAAATAAATCCGGGCCAGCTTGTGAACAATGCAGGGGAGAGGAGGACCGGCTGGGAAGAATATTATCTGTAGATCTTGGAAAAATAAGGGTGGGGCTGGCTCTTTCCGATCCATTGAAAATGCTTGCTTCACCTTATAAACAAATACCCTTTACAAATCAGGAAGATATAATAGAGACTATTTGCAGCATTGTATCTGAAAATAATGTTGAAAAGGTAATCATCGGTTTTCCGGTACGGGAAGACGGAAAAGAAGGTGAAGGATGTGAGGATGCACGTCAATTTTTAAACGCATTGCAAAAGAGGGATATTAGTGCACTTCTCTGGGATGAACGGTATTCCAGTAAGATAGCCGAGGGGATTCTAAGGGAAAGCGGGGTAAAGGCAAAAAATCAAAAAGACAAACTCGATGCACTGGCTGCTTCTGTATTACTGGAGAATTATCTTGCATTTATAAAGTATCAGGAAAATCAGGAAGCCTCGATATAACTGCCTTCTTCTTTTTTATAAAATAAATAGCTTGAGGTTATGCTAAACTCTATTTCTTAATCTGTTTTGTGAGCAGTTCTTTAACGATTTTAAACCTTTTTCTGTTATCTTCAGATATTTCTATAAGGTTTTCATGCGCCTTAAGAATAAATTCTGCAGAAATCTTTTCTTTCTGTGAGATCATTTCCATATTATCAGGAAAGGGGATATCTTCATCACTATAAGAAAGAATTTCATCCAGCCCCAGGTCCGAAAGATGTGACAGGGATTCAGGAGACGGGTGTACAATACTTAGTTTTTTATTGTCCAGATGGTTGAACTTTTTGTTAAAACCTATGAGAAGTCCCATAAATGTTGAATCCATATACACACAGGACGATAGATCAACATAAATACCGGTAATTTTTGGCATTATATCAAGGCGTTCAAATACCCTTTGCCGGAGACCAAAGCAAATTTGTGCAGTAATATGACCATTTGCCTTTATATAGATAATATTATTTTTTTCTGTATAATAAATACTATTCTGCATACCATTGCCCATCTGAGTATTTATACGGTTTCACACTGAATCCCATCGATATGTACCCTTTGTAAAATCTTACTTTCTTTACCATACAAAAGTTGAGAAATTTCTCCCAAAAACACTCTTCCTGCCTTGATTAACACCCTTTTACCAGGATATTTAAAATTTTCGTATTCTACTCTTAATCCTTTTCCTTTTCCTTATCCTTCTCTTTATCCTTCTCTTTATTATATGTTTTTAAGCAAATAAGTCAACAACCCTTTCCGGTTCTGGAGTCTCTGTTACAGATTGTTTCTGAATTTTCGTATCCTCCGGTATTTCTTCTGTCCCGGTTTCTACCGGGGGTGGGGGTGGAATAACATCAATTCTTTCTATTCTCTCTATATCCATATTGTATTCCTCCTCTACATTTAATATAATGCCTTCAAGATGTCTGTGGCAACACCCATGATGACACAATACAGAAAAATTAAAGTAAAGTACAGGGATGCAATTCTGTTTTTTCGGCTCGGGGATTTTTATGAGATGTTTGAACAGGATGCAAAAGAGGCTTCCCGGCTGCTTGATCTTACTCTTACTCAACGAAATGGTATCCCCATGTGTGGAATTCCATATCATGCTGCGCAGAATTATATCTTAAGGCTTTTAAAATCACAGAAAAAGATTGCTATATGTGAACAGACATCCGAGCCCAGACCCGGGAAAGGCATAGTAGACAGGGAAGTTGTTGAAGTCATTACCCCGGGGACAATTGTGGATGAAGATCTTTTAGACCAGAATGAGAATAATTACCTGGCAGCAATCGGGAAGGGGGAAGATACTCTCTCCCTGGCTTATATTGATCTTTCCACAGCAGAATTTTATGCAACATCCTTCCCTTTTTCTGAACGCAGGGAACGGCTTAAAAGGGAATTACAACGGTTATCGCCAAAAGAGATTATTATACAGGAATCGATTCTTGAGGAAGATAATGTACTTCATACGCTCTTATTTGAATGTGTCGATATTGTTATTAATAGATATCCGGACTGGAGTTATGATTTTGAGACAAATAATACCATCTTAAAAAGGCAATTTGCTGTCGCCAATCTGAAAGGCTTTGGTCTTGGTGACTTTTCACCGGAAATTCCTGCTTGCGGTGTGATTATTGATTACATAAGTGAAACATCAAAGAGCATGCTTCCCCATATTACATCGCTTACCGTATATTCGGAAAAGAGTGTTGTCTGTCTTGATGAATCCACGCAGCGAAACCTCGAACTGGTCAGAAACCTTAAGGATGGGAGTAAAAAATATACATTACTGGAAATCCTTGACCATACACGGACATCTATGGGCGCACGGCGGCTAAAAAAATGGATTCTTTCGCCCCTTCTCGATAAAAATGAGATTGAACAGCGGTTAAAAATCGTCGATTTTTTATACCGGAATCAAATTCTTTTATCAAATTTACGTGAATTACTGGGAAAAATTCTCGATCTGGAGCGGATTTCTGCCAAGATTGCAATGGAGCGTGCCCATGCGAAGGATCTCCTTGGGGTAAAATCCTCACTCAATTATGTCCTTTCCATTTTCGAATTAATTTCATCGTCCCCGGATATGAAACAATTCTGGGAACCCTTACAGAATAAAAAGGAAACGATCGAGGGACTCACACAGTTGCTTGAAAATACCATTTTAGAAGATCCTTCTCTTCAACTTAATGAGGGAAACCTCATCAAACCGGGTTATCATGCCGAACTGGATCATTTGCAGGACCTTAAGGAAAACGCACGTCAGGTACTTGAAAAACTTCTTGAAGAAGAAAAGAAGAGCGCAAAAATCTCATCATTAAAATTACGGTACAACCGGATACTTGGATACTTTTTTGAGGTCACGAAATCGAACCTTCACCTTGTACCCGAACATTTCATACGGCGGCAGTCCCTTGTTTCTTCAGAAAGGTTCACAACAAATGAACTTGCAGAAAAGGAAACGGAAATTAACTCTGCTTCCGAAAGAATTATCGACATAGAAAAGGATCTTTTTCTTGAAATCAGGAACCGTGTCAAAGAAAATATCTCCCTGTTGCTTATCATTGCAGAACAGGTATCCCGCCTGGATGTGCTTCAATCCTTTGCTTTTTCAGCGACAATTCACGGGTTTGTTAACCCTGTCATTACGAATACCGGCAGTCTCAAGATTACTCATGGCCGGCATCCGGTGGTGGAAGCTCATCTTGCAGATGGAACATTCATTCCCAATAGCATTCATCTTGATATGAAGAGCAATCTTTTTATCCTCCTGACCGGACCTAATATGGCAGGAAAATCGACCTTTTTACGGCAGGTTGCCCTTATCATATTGATGGCCCAGATCGGTTCTTTTGTTCCGGCAGACGATGCGGTAATCGGGATAGTCGATAAAATATTCTGCCGGGTCGGTGCAACGGACAACCTTGCACGAGGGGAGTCGACTTTTTTAGTGGAAATGAATGAGACAGCGAATATTCTCCGGTCTGCAACAGAGAAAAGTTTTCTTATTCTTGATGAGGTGGGAAGGGGAACAAGTACAAATGACGGTCTTTCCATTGCATGGGCAGTGACTGAATATATACTTAAGCACATAAAGGCAAAAACGATTTTTGCAACACACTACCATGAATTGACATCTTTAAAGCATCCCAAACTCTTCAACTTATCCATGGAAGTGCTGGAAAAATCCGGGGAAATCATTTTTTTAAAGCGGATTAAGCAGGGACCTGCAGACCACTCTTACGGGATACATGTTGCACGGCTTGCAGGGCTTCCCCTTGAAGTTATAGAGCGGGCACAAAAGATACTGAAAGAGCTGGTACAGAAAACAAAGCAGATAGAGAACCTCGAAATAAAGGAGGATGAAAAAGAAAACCAGGTCCAGTTGTTCAGCACTCAAGACATGGTTCTCCGGCAAATACAATCCGTCCAGCTCAATACCATGACACCGCTTGATGCATTGAACATGATTTCTAAGTGGCAGAAGGAACTGGGGAATGATTAATTTTTTCCGGTGTTGTTGTCAATCATTATATCGGTGTCCTGTTTTTGTGATTCTCTATCATTTGTTTCTGCAAGAGGATTTTTTTTCTCCAGACGCCTTTGCCTTTTTTCTTCCTGCTTCTTTTTCCGTTTAAGCTCTTTTTTGCGTTTTTCAGCACCAAAGGACCGTTTTGCCATGATAACCTCCTTAAGAATATTCATAATAAGATCTTTTTTACAGCACACCGATTAAACAGTTCTTGTTGCTGCATATGTTGTGCTGTAATGGCCAGAAACCCGGAATTACTCCGGGATTTTTGACTATAGTAGTGAAGACAACCCTGTAACATAAAGGGAGTTGCAGAATATCCTCAATTGCATGCATTATCTAATATCGTCTATTTCCTCCTCTGAAACCCCTGTCACGCTTGTCATATGCTTCATTTACTTTTATATTTTTCCCGTCAAGTTCCTGACCATTTAATGATGAAATTGCATTCTTTACTGCTGATTCATTTTCCATTTCGACAAATCCGAAACCACGGGATATTCCCGAATACTGATCCGTTACAATTTTTAGTGACAGAATATTTCCATATTCAGAGAATAGTGATCGTAAATTCTCTTCTTTCGTATCAGTACTCAAATTTCCTACATAAATCTTTTTTGCCATATTCTTGCTCCTGAACTATTAAAATCTGCGTTTTAAAAAACGACAGCCAATTATGGTACATAATTTGATATGAATTAAGGTTGTTAATCTGGACAGAATTTATTTCAAGACAGGTATTAAATATCTTTCAATAAATAAGTTTATATAACATTTCGCAAAACAAATTAATATCATAATCTTGGATAGAGTATATCAGTTTTATGAAATGTAATCAAGGAAATTTCTGTTATTTTTCATAAATTTTACTGCATGTTGCCCATAAATAAGTCCGGTATATGGATCCGGGAGGAGTTTTTTAAGGATTTTGTAAGAGAAATCCTTTAAATTCTTGAGTTTAGCTGAAGTTCTACCATAATGTAGTGACAGTAAACTATTGAATATATTTTAATTATACGATACAATCGTTTCCTGTTCGTATTAAAAAATCTATTTTTAAGGAGTACTATTATGCTTAAAAAAATTTTATTTCCAGCCATTATAAGCTTACTTTTAATCTTTTTCATTACAAGTTGTTCAGATGTTACGGATGTTGGGCAATCTGTTGACGAAGATGCAATAAATGCAGAATTGAATAAGGAACTGTCCAGGGTGATGGAGTGTTATCAGAATGCCCTTTTAACCGGTGATCCGGATTCTGTAAACGATTTAGCGCAGGTTCTTGAGGATTTTGATCAAAAATATGGGAGTGATCTTGCAGACGAGTTTGGCACTTTCATGGCACAAAAACAGGCCAGGTTAACAGAACCAATAAATGACTTCCCGCCTCTTACCGATCTGCCTGTTAAAAAAGACGGTGATGTATATCTATCCGGCGGGGCAAACAGCCTGGCCGGTTACCTGGTTGACTGGGTCGCTCCTAATGTAACAGCCGGTAACTATAATCACGGTGCAGTCCTGGATCTGGATAAATTCGATCCGACAGATCTGGAAACCCCCTGTTACCAGACAGCTGTTCAAAAGGGTGCCGGGTATGAAACAGTACAGGAATGGATGACAAAACAGAATGTCGTTGTGATGTCTCCTGTTTCCGCTTTGAACAGCACCAAACTGAATGCAGCACAGACAGCCATGGATTATTATTGCGATCCCAATAATACAAATATGCAATATGGTTTTTTCAAAAACTATGTAAACTTTTTCAGCCTGGTCGAAAAACAGGACAATTATTACTGGTATTGTACAAAGGTCATCTGGAGAGTTTATAATGATATGGGAATTGATGTCGATTCAAACACCGGTTTAATCGACTGGACAACATCCGGTCTCTATTCGATTGTAAAAACATATTACCAGGTGATCTATTTCTGGAGTAAAAAGAAAGCAAACCAGGCTTTACAGGACTATATTAACAAAGCAAGGAAAACAATTGTCCTGTCCGAAGAAATTTACTTTTCTCCCTATCTAAAGAAATATTACGAAGTTATCCGCTAAGGATCGCTTTCATAGATGAAAAAATGGAAAACTTTTTACAGGTCTGCTCTTGCAGCAGGCCTGTATTTTTTCTTCAGTTGCTTTTCCCCTGAACAGAAGAAGGTTGATGAGCTTGTTTTCCCTTTTCATAACAAGATTTACTGTTACCAGGTGACTGGTAATACGTTATCCGTAAAAAAAACGACAAGGTATCTTTTTTCAAAATACTATGATGCAGCCGGTCCCATACACTGGTTTTGCGGCAGTATTGCCGGAACCACCCAGCAGAATGTCCTGCTGAAATATAATACGGAAAATAATAGTATAAAAGAGATTCTTAAGGGTCAGTATTTAAAAATCATCCCTTTGGATGGACACCTGATTACTGTTTCGGATGAATATATAAGGGGGAAAGGGTTTTTTTATGAATTTTATAAACTCGACAAAAAGGCGTTAAAATACCGGAAACTCTATTCCATTTACATTGATCTTATGATAAGTGATGTTGAAATAAAATCCAGTACCATTTTCCTGGCCGGCTATGACAAGCTTGATGAAAATAACCTGATCATCCAGGTAAAACCCGGAAACAAGACAATGCAGTTACTTGTAACAGAACCGCAAAACAGGAATTTCTTTAAATTAATACAGACAGAAAACGAATTGATTTTTTATATATCCGGCCAGGATTGGCAGGAAAGTATTGAAATCGAATTCCGGCGGTTTTCTTTTTTACAGTTAAAGAAAGCAGATAATATTGTTCCCGTGAAATGTAAAGTTCCTTTTCCTGTCAATAGTTATATTCTTTATGGGAAAGGTTTTTTTGAAAAAGGGTATATTTACCTGCCTGTACTGGATAAGGAACATAATACCGGATTATTGAAAAGTGAAAGTCCGGAAAACTTCCTCCCATTCAGTTATTATCCCCTTTCTACAGGTATCTATGCTTCTCTGCCTTCTGATCCAGCTTTTGATACGGATTTTTTGTACTTCCTGGGATACAATTATTATAAGGAAAAGAGTAAATTGTATCTTTTAAGGATGCCTCGTGTTATTTCTATACAGAATTCAAATGATATTCAGTATATTCCGCTGGATACGGGAAAGAACCCCGGTTCCTCCTGAAGTTCCCTGTTCTGTAATTTTACCTGTAAAAAATACCCTTGACAAACATCATAACTTTTCTATTATTTACTAGTATAAGGTGGCAGGATGAAGAAAAAACCGTCTGTAAAATCACTTCTCTGGCTTAAGGATGAATTACCTGTCTGGCAACAAGAAAATATCATTACAGCGGAACAGGTTGATACAATCTGGCAGCGATATTCCGGTCTGGTGCGGGATAAGGGGATATCCGGGAGATTCGTCACGGTATTTCTTGTCATAGGGGCGCTCATTCTCGGGGCGGGGATTCTTCTCCTTATTGCCTCGAACTGGCGTCATATCCCTGGCTGGGTAAAGCTTGTTTTTATGTTTTGCTTTATCGCCGGAGCCAATATCACCGGATATGAATTAGGGTATCACAGGAAAACCTCCCCCCGGTTGGGGGAAGCACTGTTACTCCTCGGTTCCATTCTTTTCGGGGCCGGCATCTGGTTAACAGCACAGGTCTTTCATATCAATGCCCACTATACGGATGGTGTGCTTATCTGGTTCACAGGAATTATCCCTTTTGCCTGGTTTCTCCGTTCTACCCCAATCCTCGTGTTTTCTTCGATCGTCCTTACCGGATGGGCACTCTGGGAAAACATCGGATTCCAGAATCCTGTCCTGCCATACTTTTTTATCATGATAGCCCTTATTTTCCCGCTTACCTATATAAAGAAATCGAGACTTTCCCTGTTTATATCAATCACTGGACTCCTTCTCTGGACAGGATTCGGACTGTTTGGTGAATATTTCAGGAGTGAACCGGATGATTTTATTATCCGGTGCTTCTGGGTATACTTTCCCCTTGGAATCTTTACCTATTGCCTTGGAATTATTCATTCATTCCATGAAAAAACAAAAGTGTTTGAATCCATATTCAAGTTTTCCGGGATCATTATGCTTTTTATATTACTCTACATTTTCAGTTTTAAGGGAATGGGTGAGTGGATTCAAGATTACTTTCAGGGAATTGCAATACATCTTCCATTCTGGATTTTTTTCGGGGCCGCAATTATCCTGATTATAGCTTCGCTTTTATTTCTTATTTTCTTTAAAAAAATAACATCGCTTGATTCAGTAATTACGGCCGGGGAACTGGGTGTTTTTCTCTGTATCAATTTTTTTCCATTCCTTATCTTAAATGATTTTTTCGTTATAAGTGCAAACATCTTCCTTTTCGGGCTTTCCATTGGGCTTGTTTTTATCGGGTACCAGGATAAGAAAAAACTCCTCGTGAACACGGGATTTATTTTTTTCGGTATCAGTTTTATGACACGCTATATTGATCTTGGCTGGATGTACTCAGACAGGGCTTTTTTCTTTATTATTGCCGGAATTCTCATTATCGGCGGGGGTATTGCCCTTGAGCGTTTCAGACGGGGATTTATTAAAAGAATGTATGCAAAAAAAGGAGATGGGGAAGTATAATGTTTACCAGGATTAATAATTTTATTAAAACATATAAACGGTATTTATTCTACATCCTTGTCGGATTACAGATCCTATTTCTCCTTGGAATGGCAGGTACCAGGCTTTTCCCGCTGTGGTTCGGGAAGAAGATACTGCTTAAACCCCTTCCTGTCGACCCGAACGATTTTTTCCGCGGTGAATATGTCCGGTTCGCGTATGAACTATCGACTGTTTCCGTGGAAGAAGCGATGACGAACGATGAAATAAAGGTGATACTGAAAAAAGATGGCAGGTTCTGGAAAGCGGTCCGGGCATTAAAAAAGGGAGAGGGGATTTCTTCCTCTGATCCGGATACCCTCTTTATAAAAGGAAGGGTAAAAGATATCTATGAATACCGTGTCCTTGTTCTTACGGATTTCAAGGATGTATCCAATCCCGGCTGGGTAACTGAACATCCTGATGAGACAGGGAATCTCGGCAGGTTTATATGCAGCAGTTCCCTGGATTTTAAAAAGGACGAAACACTCTATATCGCACTTAAGTTCAATTCCAGGACAAACGACTGGGAAGCGGACCGGGAGTATCTGTCAAACGAACCGTTTACCCTGGATGACACGTTTCTGTCAGAGGACGCGGTTATTGTCTCTGCAAGGGTGAAGGACATAACCACCGGATACGATGTTGATGTTGAATACGGAATCGAAAGCTGGTTTGTTCCGGAAGGTGAAGCCCTGAATTATGAAAACGAATTGTTTGACAGAATGGCGGTGGAGATTGCTGTCGATTCCGGCGGGAACGCAGTGATAAGCAGGGTGTTTGTAGACGATAAACCCGTTTCCTATTAAGGAAAGGAATTGCCGCCGCCCCTATCGGGTAAGTCTGATATACAACTGGGACAGTTTCCGGGGAAGTTGCGTCACATCATCAATAACGGCATAGCTGAAATCCCCATAAAGATGGGGGATATACTTTCTGGCATAACGGTCAATGGTAATGCAGTAGGGAATGATCCCGGTACGCCGTGCTTCGATAATGGCCCGCCGTGTATCTTCAATCGCATAGATATTTGTCTCGCCGCTTGACGTAGACCCGTAATTCAGGTCTGCCGGGATCCCATCGCTTAACAGGATAAAAAGCTTTGTTTTATGGGGGAGTTCCGCCAGCCGGGATATCGTATGCCGGATCGCACAGCCGTCCCGGTTACTCGACTTTCCCGTCATATGCGGGATTCTTCCCCTGGAAGTGTTGTTCCACTCCTCGTAAAAATCTTTTACAATATTGAAGAAGACCCTGTTTCTTCCCATACTGAAGAATGAAAATATCCCGAACGTATCACCTATAATAGCCAGGGCCGAGGCCAGTAAACAGAGGGCTTCTTTTTCAACATCGATAATTTTCTTTGCCCCGATATCGGCAAGAGTTGATGAACTCGTATCCACCAGGATAGCCACGGCAATATCACGTTTATTCAGGATTTTCCTGAAGTAGATCTTGTCATCCGGGGTAGTATGACGGTACATATCCACCATATAATCGAAGGCATCGGTCATATGAATCTCTTCACCGCTTTCCCATCTTCGTGAAATTTCCGTTTCTTCCGGTTTCATCAATAAAAACCGTTTCTTTATTTTTTTATACTCAACCCTGTACTGGTGAAGCACCATGGAATAATAATCACTCTGGACCGGTTCAAGCACCCGTTCAAATAAAGTGCAATAATTATCTTCATAGCTGTTTTTTATAGTGTTGTATTCCGGGTACCGGAATATTCTTAAACCCCCTTTTGCAATAAGATCCTGTACATAATCTGATTCCTTATCTGCATTTCGAATGGATGTCAGATCAATACTCTTCGGATCATCATTACCTTCTTCCTGCCCCGGGCCGGGGGGCGGTGCTTCTGCTTCTTCCTTTAATAAATCCGGGGAAACATCGAGCACGACTTCAGAATGTATATCCGGCTGGGCCATGGATGAAAATGTGTTTTCAAGATTGTTGTCCGTAAAATAGGTAATAACCGGGAAATTGTCATGAAAAATATTATACAATAGAAAGCAGATATGCGCAGTGTCATGAACCGATGTATTGTCCTGGTGGATGTGTGTAAATGTCCTGCATATTTCCGCAATAATCTGTTCCAGCCTGTCGTTATTCAGTTTTCCTTTATACCTTTCCCCCAGGGAATATTGGACAAGACATTCGACTGTAGCAAGGAATTGAACCTGCCGGTCCGTTCCCGGTGGGGCTATATGTGGCCGTTTAGAAAAGAGATATTCCTTAACCAGTTTGAAATCTTCTTTAAGCCCCGGATATAATTTGGAAAGATGATACTCAATCCGTTCATTTTCAAGAAGAATAAAGAGATCCCGTGCAAATTCCGGCGTCGGAAAAGAATAGTAGAACTTTTCATGATCTGTGTTCAAGACCAGCAGCTTTCGTCCCCCTTTGAATGTTACTTCTATTTCACCGTCCGGCCTTTCCCTGATGTTCTCTGCTATTTCACTGTACTGTCTTTTTACATTCTCCATTATCCGGGGAAGCTGTGTCCCGTACCTGTCATGAAGTTCATCTTCGAAAGTGATTTTTTTCAAGTCAAATTCAAATGTTTTCAGCCTGACAGATGCTGCCTGCTGGGCAGCAAGTACGGTAAAGGCACGTTCATTACATCCGGGATTATCAAAAAAATCAATCTCCTGTGGGAGAAAAATCGTTTTGCCGTCTGTATAAGGAGAAGAAAAACGAAAACCGGATGCATCAAGTCCGGCAATAATCATCTCTTTTCCGGCCAGACTCGCACAGTATATTTTGAGTATGTTCTTTAAATCATCGAGTACCACATTATTGATGCCTAAAAGCCACCTGCTTTCTCTGGACCGCATCAGTAGAAACCGTACCCCCTCATCAACACGGTTGCTTGTAAGCAGATCTGTTCCCCGGATAATCCATTTTGACAGGGCGGGCCATGAATATATCCGGAGATTCCTGGATATACATTTAAGTATAGCCATAATACTTCCGGGCGAAAATGCTGCGATATATCCCATATGTTTCAGAAAAAAAAGCGATATTCCCGGATTCCTGAATGAAAGACAGAAGGAAAGTACGGTACCCGCTTTTTTGACTTTCCCGCTTATATTGTATATAAATGACCGGATATACCCATCCATATTTTTAAGCGGGAATGTAAAACGGGAATAATGGGCGAGAATGACGTTCCCGTATTCATGGCCGTGTAACGAAGCAGCGTACACCAGATCGGCGAATAATAAGAATTCCCCGCGCTTGCATATAACAGGGAATATACGGTTTATGTCGATGTATATATATTCCGATGCAAAGGTGAGTTTTTCCAGTGCATCGATATAATCCGGGGTCAGGCAGGCAAGACCGGATAAAGCTTGATGTGCATTCTGGAAGAAACTCAATAAATGAGGTTTCCTGCTTATTATATTTTTCCCGGCTTTATTTACATTATCTTCCAGGTTCATTTACCTGGATTATGACACCCGGACAGATACTGTGTCAAGTTAATAGAGTGAAGTTGATTTTTTTAAAATTTGTGGTATACATTGGTTTAATTACAAAATTCCTTACCATGGGAGGTATGAAATGAGAACAATACCATTGTTTCTTTGTGGGATGTTATTTCTTCTAAGCGGGAATCATCTTTGTACCGGTGAATCAAAGAAAGCCATTAATCTGGCCGGTTACAATATGTATCAGAAAATGATTCCTGATGACTCAATCTTCATTCCCTCTCTTATCCGGATATATAATGATCCCAACGAACCGGGTGTCCCCGATGGGAAGGATTTTCGAAGGTTAATCTGCCGGATTACAGGCCAGAATCTTCTGGTGTCCATCGGTTTTTATAGTCCCAGGAATCTGTCCTATTTTTTTTGTTATTTCAGTACGGACAACGATAAGGCAGCAGAAATCTGTGTACGCTGCCAGTCTGGCGGTTTTGAAGTATCTGAAGAAACACAACCCGGCTGGTACAATACACATTTATATTCAGGAACACCCAATACAACTACCTATTACTATACCATGGAATTACCCTGGACAACGCTTTTTCATAATCTTGATACTGTCCAATGCTGGCTTTATGCAATGGATGGTAAAGACCGGCTGCCCGATACGGGTACCGTCACTATATCCTGGTGGGAACTCGTTTCCGTATCAAAAACAGAAACGACTCTTTACCAGGGTGATGTTCTGTACAGACAAACACCAGAAGGCTGGTGGATACGGACAGACGGGAAAGTGGATGACCGGTCCCATCTTTTCTTTCCCGGGAGTACTATAACGAATGCCGATGTAACAGCATTACTGGACTCTATCGGGTGTGCAACCACCCTTACCAATAATGATGCGGAAATATGGAACAGGGCTGTTCAGGTCTGGAACTGGCTTCAAACACATCAGCTTACCTCCGGGGCAAATTATACAGCAGCACAAACCTATTACCAGGGGCTGGGAAACTGGCCGTCAATCGCGCAGATTGCTTATATGTATGTCCATTTCGGCGGTATTTACTGGGGTACCTGTATGAGCCGTTCCCAGCTCTTTGCCACGTTACTTTTTGGTGTGGGGATTCATCCGGATCGCTTTGCGATTGCAGAAGCATACTGGAAAGCATCGTACAGCCAGCATATGTATGTCATTCTTTATTTAAACGGACACTGGTACTACCTGGACCCCACCTGCATTTTTCAATCCATTCCTGCTTCCCCTGCATCTATCGGGTGTACCAGCGCAGACTATGCTCATCCTGTGGGTATTTTCACACTGCCGGGATCTTCCCTTTCGTATGTTCCCCTGGTGGAATGAACTTTCTTTAAGAAAGAGATCCGGGAAACTAAATTATGAAACTACGGAAAATCCAGTTTTTATAAATTCAAGGTAAAAAATCCTGAAATGCACGATTTGCCGGGAATTGACGGTATGTTCTAATATTTTTTTAATAATTTCCTGGATTAGAATTTTTTCATTTTCCATCTTTAATCTTTTCCCTTGTTTCCTTCATTAATTGAAAAGCCTGAACAATAGCCTGGTACTGTTCAGGGTTGTTGCTTTCCAATTCCAATAAACATAATACTACATTCACTGAATAGTACATTTCATGAGCTATAAGTTCCGTTAATGATTTTGGTGAAATGTAGTGGGTTGTTTTATCGTCGGCGCATGGTATATTCAATTTTTCAGCGTCTTCAATTTTTAAGATAATCCCCGTAGGATGGAATTGGTTGATAGGTTTACTTTCGTTGATGGAATACAGGAAATAGATACCGGGAATCTTCTGGCACCGTGTTCCATCACCCTGGTATATGATGCAATTCCCCTGTCTATTTAGGCAATAGGTTAATTTTTCCATTGCTTCTCTCCTTTCTATGGTAGGAGAGTACTAAACGTATGTTATTTATTTTAGTTGACAATTCAGTTTACACTAAAAATAACTTTATATAACATATACAATTATTTTTAGTTTTGTGGTTAGAATACCTTTTTTAATTTTTTAATCCGTAAAATCACTATATAATTAAAAACCAGTTTACGAAATTGTACCCGGGAAAAAAGCAAGGATTGACAATTGTTTTGCGGGCACATAGAATGGATGATGTTCTTTATCCTGTAACGATTACTTCTTAAATAAAGGAAAATTATGAAAAAAATCGATTTAAGCGGTAACTGGCGACTCATACAGGCTGATACAGGTGAATCAATCCCTGTTTTTGTTCCGGGGGATAATTTCAGTGCATTGCTTGCGGCAGGAAAGATTCCCGATCCTTATTATGGAATGAATGAAAATGATGTTCAGTGGGTAGGAGAAAAAGAGTGGATTTTTGAACGGGATATTGAGATTGATAATGATTTTATTAATCATGGGGCTTTGTTTCTCTTCTGTGAGTACCTGGATACCATAACGGAAATTTATATCAATGGGGAAAAAGCAGGATGCACGGACAATATGTTCCGGCAATACCGGTTTACAGCCGGGGATTTGCTTTTAACTGGAAAAAATACCATTACTGTTCGCTTTATACCTACAGGCAAGATCGCAGCACAGCGTGCAAAATCACTTCCCTATACCCTTCCATATATCCCCTCGAATAAAGTACCACATATGAATACTATCCGGACCAACCAGTGTAAAATGGGCTGGGACTGGGGCATCTGTCTTCCTGTGTGCGGTATTTACGGAAAGATATTCATCGGTGCTGTGAATAATGGATATATTACGTATGTTACGACAACTCAAAAACATAAGAAGAACAGCTGTTCAGTGATGATGAACACAGAAATATATTGCCCTGCTGGTCCTTTTACAGGCATCCTCGACATAAGTCTGGGGGATCAAACATTCAAAAAACGAATCCGTCTTTTCCGGGGTATAAACCTTGTAAAGGCAACTATTGTCATTGACAATCCGCGGCTGTGGTGGCCCAGGGATTATGGAGAACAGTATCTTTACGATTTGAATATAAAGGCAGCAGGAGATATGAAAACAAAAAGGATCGGGCTTAGAAGGTGCGAACTTATTACGAAAAAAGATGCAGATTTAAAAGGTGCTTCTATGATGTTCCGTATAAACGGACATGATATTTTTTGTAAAGGTGCCGACTGGGTTCCCGCCGATGCTATGCCCTGCCGCATAACCCGGGAAAAATATGAATACCTGCTTGATAGTACAGTAAAAGCGAACATGAACATGCTTCGTGTCTGGGGGGGTGGCCTGTATGAGGCGGATGATTTCTACACCCTATGCGATGAAAAAGGAATCCTCATCTGGCATGATTTTATGTTTGCATGTATGCCTTATCCTGCAAATAAAGAATTTCTTCAGAATGTCCGTGAAGAAGCAAAACATCAGGTTAAACGCTTAAAAGATCACCCCTCGATTGTTATCTGGTGCGGTGATAATGAAGTTCTCGAATCCTTTGGCTGGTTCGATGATTCCAAAGAAAACCTGGATCTCTATTACAGAAATTACCGTGCCCTGAACCAGGTGCTTGCCAGGGTAGTGAAAAAAATTGATCCGGAAAGGGTATTCTGGCCAGGGTCTCCTTCCAATGGTCCGGGGCAGAAACGGGAGAACCCCCAGGATCAATACCAGGGTGATGTCCATTGCTGGGGAGTATGGCACAAAAGAGAATCATTTGAGTCGTATAGAAAAGTACTCCCCCGTTTCTGTACGGAGTTCGGGTTTCAATCGTATCCTTCCATGCAATGTATACATCGCTTTGCCCGGGATAAAGACCTTGAAAACCACCTTTCGGAAATAATGGCTTTTCACCAGAGAAGCCCTGCCGGGAATGAGACTATACAGATGATGATGGCAGATTATTTTCATATACCGGAAAACCTGGTATTTGAAGATTATTGCTGGATGAGCCAGGTACTCCAGGCAATTGGGATAAAAACCGCTATAGAACACTGGAGATCCTTAAGGCCATATTGCATGGGTACCCTGTTCTGGCAGTTGAATGATAATTGGCCGGTGATATCCTGGTCATCAATTGACTATACAGGAAAGTGGAAGGTTCTTCACTATTTTGCTGCACATTTTTTTGCTCCACTTATCCCCATCCTGCATCCGGACATTGAAAGAGGTTTAAGAATTCTTTTAGTGTATGATCTTTACACATCTATACAGGCAGAAGTTATTGGCGAGTTATTCAATACCAGGGGAAGCTGTCTGGCAAAGGAAGAAACATTGGTATCCTTATCAGGACCGGGGGCAAAGGAAGTGATAAGCTTTTCTTTTCCTGGTGAAGAAACAAACTATAAAGAAGGGGATGTTTTTCTTCATATCAGCCTGAAAGCCATGAATACGGTACAGACAAATACTTTCTTTCTTGCCCCTTTGAAATCATATAATCTTAAAAATGTCCAGATTAATTCGAATATTATCGAAGAAAATGGTGGTCCCGTTATATTAGTTACATCAGAAAAACCGGCTTTTTTTGTCACTCTTGATTTCGGTGAGATAAACGGTATATTCAGTGATAACTGCTTTACCCTGATTCCAGGCCGGGGAAGGAAAATCTGTTTTCATGCAGCAGAAAAAACGAATGGAAACAGGTTAAAGGATGTATTGAAAATAAAAGCCCTTGGTTTTTAACTGGCTTTTTATTTATCTTAAAAAAACAGGCGGGTGAAGGATCTGGACATCCTGTATCACGCCACTGAAAAACGCGGAGCAGGACTTAAGGTACGGATTGTCCTTCTCTATTAGTGTGTCTGAAATGATTCAGCAGAAATCCATAAAGCCCCACATAAGTGAAGCCTTCTGGTTTCAGCTTCCTCATCCCGGATCACGCTAAAAGAAAAAGGATATTCCGGGCCGGTATCCGTCCTCCTTCTAAGCCTTTTTCTGTGGTGCATGAAAAGACTCGAAAGTCTTTTCACGCCTGGTACCGTTGTCCATCACCTCTCCCTGCCTGTCCCTGAAGCCGAATGCTCTACCACTGAGCTAACCAGGTTGCCCCGGCAGGGGAATCGAACCCCTGACCTTCCGGTTAACGAGGAAACAGTTCCCGCGATTCCCAGTATACATCCGGGAGAGACTGCCAGTGCACTCCATGACCATACAGAGATCACCGGTTACGGAAATCAGGGTTTGGCTGCTTCCATTGGAAGTATAAGAAAGAATGAAAAGAGTTGCAACGGGATTTTTCATCAATTTATGGTAAAAAGATGGAAAAATTATGCTATTTCGACTTAAAATCTTGTTATTTTAACAAGATTTTAAGCAAAATAGATAAACGCTGGCCGCCAGGTTAATGAGACCAGTATAATAAAAAGAACCTGGATAGTTTGTTAATCGGGTTGTGGGCTTAAGCCTTCGTTATGCTATTACAAATTAAAGTTGGCGAAACAGAAAAAAAGGGTTACAATATATAATAGAATAACGTTTTATTCCGATAAGGAGGGGAAATGGCAACTGAAGATAAAAAAAGCAAGTCTCAAACAGTACTCACCAGGGTATTACTTGGGGTTTTTACCTGTCTTTCATATGGAATCCTTTTTTTACAGGATGTTTTTAACATTAATTATATAATGCCGTTTTTTATGCTGGGAGCTTATATCCCGGCAGTTGTTTTCTCCGGTATAAGGGCGAAACAACTCGGCCGGTCGCCCGGTGGCTGGGCAGTAGGAAGTTTTTTTGGCTGTCTTATCCCATCGGTTGTTCTTTTTTTCCTGGGAAAGAAACCGAGAGTATTGCTGGAAGAAAAATATCAAAAAAAAATGCTTGAAAATCATCAGAGAAAAGTGGAAAAAGCTATTCTTTCCTTTGCCAAACAGAAAAAAGGCTTTGTCTCGGTGAGTAATGCAGCAATAGAAGCGGATATTACTATGGAAGAAGCCCAGAAAGTGCTGGATGACCTGGTAAAAAAAGGTTATGCTCAGATGGAAGTAAAGGCTTCCGGTACCTTGATGTATGTATTCCAGGATTTTCTGGATGATGATTAATAGAGATTTATTTTCCTGGTTCATTATTAAAAAAAATCGATACATGGGTGTTATTCAATAATTTTATTGGATTAATCAACAGGAATGAATTCATACCAGTACCCTGGAATTTTACCGGGGGTTTTTTATACTTATAAGTATGATTTTTTTGTACTCGCTTTTATTCAGAAAGGGGATAACGATGAAACAATCCAGTAGTCTTTTTTGTATTATCAGTCTTTTTCTTACACTGGTCATTCCCCCCGGGTTTACCCTGGAAAACCCGGAAATGAAAATACAGAGCGGGCATGGCGATGTTATCTGCGACATAAGCGTATCTCCCTGCGGCAGGTATGCCCTTACCGCTTCATGGGGTAATGAAGCTATATTGTGGGATGTGAAAAAAGCAAAAGAAATCCGTTCATTCCAGGCAGAAATTCTTAACCTTATCAGTTTTTCCCCATCCGGAACACTGGCAGCAGGTGTATGTAATACAATACTGGCAAAGGTATGGGAAGTAGCAACCGGAAAAGAACTCTTAACATTGAAAGGACATACATATCAGGTAATTGCTTTATGTTTTTCCCCGGATGAATCAAGAGTAATCACCAGTTCCTATGATGATACCATAAAGATATGGGATATAAAAAACGGGAACTGTATAAAGACAATATCCGGAGATTTTACCAATGATATTGAGGAAATTATTCCGGTGGATGACCGGTATATTCTTACCAGGAGCCTTGATTATAAACTTTTTTTGATCGACCTTGAAAAAGAAGTTTCCAGTAAAGAGTATTTCTCACCAGGGGTAAAACCAATGTGTATTGCCCTGTCACCCGACAGAGAAACCCTTGCAACCGGGTATAATGACGGAAAAGTTGTATTTCGATACATCTTTTCCGGAAAGGTAATACAACTATTAAGAACAGGGAATCTGGTGGTGAAGTCTATTTCATATTCACCGGATGGAAAAAAAATGATCGCAGGCTTAAGTAACGGTTCTATTCAGATTATTGATATCCGGAAAAGAAAAGTATTGGGTTCTTTCTATCACTATTCTGACCCTGTTCATCAGGTTCGATTTGTATGCGGGGGAGAGAAGTATCTTTCCTGTAAGCAGTGGGATACCACCCTGCTTCTTTGTAATACTGAAACAGGGGAAGTTGAAAAACAGTTATCCGGTACTTTCCCTGATATCAGGGAAAGCTTTCTTATTCAAAATGAAAACTGTATCCTTTCCAGGTATCTGGACGGGACAATATTTGTCTGGGATGTAAAACAGGCAAAACCCCGAACCAGTATTACAACAAAGAGTAACTGTTGTGCCGTATCACCTGATACCAGTATGATGCTGTCAGGTGAAAAAAAAGGTGAATCGGGAGGTGTTGTAAATCTGGTTGACAGTAAAACATTTGAAGTGAAGAAAAGTTTTTATGGACATACCGGTAACGTGCTTTCTGTCTGTTTTTCACCGGGCGGGCGTCTTTTTGCATCAAGTTCCGGGGATGATACAGTGCGTATATGGGATAGTGAAAAGAACGCCCCACTCCATACCATTAACATCCCTTCACCGGATGAGTATTCAAATATCGTATGGGCATTGTGCTTTCATCCAGATAACTCACTCTTATATGCAGGAGATGAGAGGGGGAATTTACGGGTTATTGATTGTAAAAGCGGTACTATACTCCATCTGCTTGAGACCGGGTTGACGGATATCCAGGTAATCCGTCTGACATATGACGGGAAAAAACTGGTGACAGGATCGTTTGATGCGTTATGTACGGTATGGGATACATCAACATGGCAAAAACTGCTTACCTATAAAGGACATGACAATGCAGTAAGATGTCTCGATATTTCAGCCGGCGGGAACCATGTCCTTTCAGGTTCCGATGATACGACAATACATTTATGGAATATTGCGACAGGTGAAACGATAAAAATTTACCGGTTTCATACTAATACGATCTGTTCTTTAGCTTTTACTAAAGATACTACCCATTTCCTCTCCTCGTGTATTGACGGATCCGTACGGTTATGGGATATGGAAAAGGATAAGTCAGTCACCTTTCTTACGGACTATACAACTTCCAGGTGGCTTGTCTTTACCCATGACGGATACTGGGATTCGTCCCATAAAGGAGGGGATTTGATTGCAATGGTCAGGGGGATGGAATCCTGGAATATCGACCAATTTGCCGTGAAAACAAACAGGCCGGATATGATTCTTCAACAACTTGGACAGGATGATAAGGAACTTCTCGAGTTTTACAGGAAAAAATACCTGTCCCGTCTTAAAAAGCTGGGATTGAACGAAAATGATCTGGAAACAGGATACCATACGCCGGAAGCCTGTATTGTTTCTTCAAAACAGGAAGGAAACATGGTTGAGCTTGAATGTGAGTATTCGGATCCTTTATACAAACTTGCTGCCTACTATATTTATGTGAATGATGTCCCCCTTTCCGGTGCAGAAGGGAAGCCGTTAAAAGGAGAAAAACAAAAAACAAAAAACCGGATTGAACTCACACCCGGTATAAATAAAATCGAGGTTTCTGCGGT
Organism: Spirochaetales bacterium; assembly: GCA_016935735.1. Taxonomy (GTDB): domain Bacteria; phylum Spirochaetota; class Spirochaetia; order SZUA-6; family JAFGRV01; genus JAFGRV01. The sequence goes on from JAFGQK010000145.1 coordinate 45,533, forward strand.
AAATAAAAAAGGAACGGAATCATACAGGGATTTCATCTATATCACAGGCCCCGGACTCAAAAAGAAATACAAACAGGTGAAAATAATCGATGTTGTAAAAAACTCATTAGCAGAAAAAGCAGGAATACTTAAAGATGATATCATTATTAATGTAAACAATACTTGTTTTTTTTCAATTTATGAAATGGTCAATTATATTAGACCCAAACAACACTATCTTTTTACCATTATAAGAGATAAGAAAGAAAAAGTAATAGCTATAAATAAGACAGAAAATATATTCGGGATGGATTTGTCAGAAATGGAATCCACAGGTGAAATCAGCGGGGATCTTTACTTTATCGGTTTCGGGGTTTCCCACTATAAAGATGATAGTTTGAATCTTCATTATGCACACAAAGATGTCCAGGATCTCGCAATGTTGTTTTCTAAAATGAAAAATCGCTTTAATACTATTCATCTTCAGACATTTATTAATGAACAGGTTACCGTAGAAACGATTAAAAAAGCAAAGGAACTGCTTAAAACTGCAAAACCGGATGATACGTTCATTCTCTTTATATCCGGGCATGGTGTGCATGATACCGATGAGTTGAATACTTACTATTATCTTACTCATGAGGCAGATGTCCACAATCTTTCACAAACAGCGGCATCCTTTGAAATTATCGAAGACATACTCCAGGGTATAAATCCCAGGAAAAAACTTTTTTTAATGGATACTTGTGAATCCGGAGAAGTCCCGGAAGATATGATGGAACATGCTGCAACACTGGAATCGGATAAAAAGGAAATGCGTGCCAGGGCTATTGAACATGGAGATAAAGGAATAAAGAACGTTCTAATAAAAAAGAAGAAGACAAGATCATATCTTTTTGAAATGGACAGATACATTCATAATGATTTGAAAAGACGAAGTGGAGCAATTGTCTTTTCCTCATGCAGGGGAGGTGAGTTCTCCTATGAAGATGCCCGGTTTGAAAACGGTCTTTTTACAGAAGAGATACTTACCTGTTTTTCTGGGGGTACAGGCGATAGTAACAACGATGGTGTAATTTCGATTGAAGAACTGAAAAATCATGTACGCACGGCTGTACCCGGACTTTCAAATGGCCTGCAAAACCCCACAGTAGACAGGGACAATATTTATATACAGTATGGTTTTCCCGTTTTAGTGGAAGATAGATAAGCAGACTGTTTACATAAATCACAATATATTCTATACTCCTCTCTGGTTGTATTTATACTGAAATCGAGTTATTGAAGGGATGGTTATTATGATAAAAAAATTCATATATATTATCATTACAGGTTTTCTTGCAGCCGGTTGTTCACTATATAATGATGAAATCAACAGAAAACCGGTAAATGGTGTTACACGTGCCAGTACCCAGGATAATCAATACCGGACATTGGCTGAATACTGGTCTCCCCGGTTTTACCAGGATATGGATGATACGAATTACAAAGGTGATGTACTTACAAAATTTAACTTTGATGGCGATTATAATGGACGAAACAACTGGGAAAATCTTCTTTCATACAACCTGGGTGACCATGCATTAAAGGCTTGTGTATATTATTCTGTTGTAGAGACATCAAACTTCTATTTTATCGGGTACTATACATTTCATCCAATGGATTGGGAAAATATTGATTTTGATTCTGTAAGTCATGAAAATGATCTGGAGGGTGTTCTCCTGGCGGTTAAAAAGACAGGAGGAAATGGCACACTCATCTGTGCAATTACGGAAGCCCATAATCACTTCTACCAGTACCAGGCACCCGGGCAGTCATTATCCACAGGTTCAGACAACATTGACGGAACATTGAATATGTACGGGACTCATCCGAAAATTTTTATCCAGGCAAAAGGGCATGGTGTTTTTTATCACGATAATGGGAGCGCACCCGGCGGGGACGGGATTGTTTATTACTGTTCAAGTACAACGGCAGATTCCCCTGCATCCGGTTCGGGGAATTGGACAGGAACATACAGATATATGCTTATTGCAATGGATTCTTCAAGTCCTGACCAGGGATTCTGGTACAGACGAAACCAGATAGGGAATGATAACACCTTTTCTGCCTGGGGAATCATACGGGGAGATACTTATGGGGATAATAAAGCAAAAGTCCCCTGGGCATGGGATGATCCGGATGATGGTGAGGTGTTTTCAGGGGATCTGCTCTGTGATCCGGCTCACCTTATTGATTGTCAGCTTAATGGTCCAGCACTGAACGGGATGTCACATAGCTATGTGAATAATATCTATGCAACACATAAATTTGAGATACTTGCAGTACAATCTGACAAAAACCGGGATCCCCTGGGGGGAAAATCAGATATCTATGTAAAAGTAAATGCCCCGGGTGCAGCAGAAGGAACAGATGATATCCTCGATGCAAGAGCATGGAAAAAAAACAGTGCATCCACTGGCACCTATTACAATTTTCAATATGGCGGATATGATGCAGAAGGACAAAAGACCTATACAGAAACAATACGAACTCATTATTTTGCCCGTTACGGTTCTCCCGGTGTTGTATTTTCTGTTTATGACAGTGATACGGATTCAGATGATCATATGGGAAGTATTACCCTGTATAACTCGGTGAATTATTCAAGCGGTGTTGATCTTGGTGATGCAAGAATAAAGTTCATTTTTACAAAGTTCTAAGGTCTTTTTACCGGACACGCCGTACCAGTACAAGTGACATATCATCCCTGGGATCTCCATTACACCAGTTTGTAACATCTCTGAATATCGCTTCCTGCATTGCTTCCACATCCTTTCCCCCGTGTGCTGCAACAATGTCCTTAAAACCATATATATCAAGAATTTTTTTTTCTCTATTAAAAACCTCTGTCAATCCATCGGTAAAAAGGACTAATACATCTCCAATCTCCAGGCTAAATTCTGCATTCTTTGTGTTTTCCCGGATATCCGGTTTGACATTCAACCACATACCCCTTGTTTCTATTAATTCACAAGTTCCGGTATGTTGACGGTAAATAATTAGATCCAGATGCAAACCGGCGTACTGAAACTGGCCCTTTCCCAGGTACTTTAAAGTGGTAAAAGTCATATACAGGGTCTCTCCCATACGGCCGGTTATATTCTTAAACAATACATTATTCACCATAATGACGATATCCCGGGCACTTATATTATAATTGGTGGTAATCGTTGTATGAACTGTCTGTGCCATCATCATAACCAACCCGGAGGCAACCCCATGACCCGATACATCCCCTATTCCCAACCAGAGTGTTCCTTCCCGGTCAAGGGCTATATCATAATAATCACCGCCTACCTCTGCTGCCGTAAGCATACGGGCAGTGATCTCAAAGTCAGGATGAATTGTTTTTATTACTTCCGGCAGCAGGGAAATCTGAATATGTCTGGCCACCTCCATTTCCGTATTTATACGGAGGTTTTCATCCTTTAGTTGTCTGTTAAGAATTTGAATCTCTTTATTCGCTATCGCCAGTTCCCTGGTGCGTTCTTGAAACTGTTTTAAAAGCAAAGCTCCGTGCAGTGAACTGGCAATCTGGACTGTCAGTATAGGATATAATTTCTCATTTTTTATATATGAATCGATAAGCCAGAATCCGATTTGTTCATCCCGGAAGTAAAGTGCTTCCATTACCATTCTTAGACGGTCATGCTTTTTTAGAAATCCTTCCGGGACCAGGGAACGGGTTTGAAAGAGTAAACCTTCCGGTGGTAGTTCTATTCTCCCATTCATATCGTATGCCAATATTAACCTTGACCACTGAGGCGGTGTCTGGGGATACGTGAAAGCCGGCGGATTTTCATATAATACCAGATAGCATTTCTGGACGCCGAAGCTTTGCAATTCCTCTATCAGAATATTCATAAGTTCCGCAATATCAAGGGTCGATATAAAATTCATACCGGAGACTAAAAACTTTTTTGTATAATTGATATCTCTAAACATCTGGTAAGAGGCTTTTCCCATTTCAGTCCAGGCATACTGTCCAAATGATTTTCCCTGATTTTTCATGCCCCAATCCCATCGTTCAGGTTGATAAAGCATGGTAAAGATATGCTCCCATATAAGTAGTTCTTCCCGGGATAATCCGGAATCATATATCTGGCTACTTAAGTACTGGAGAAATTCCCGGGGATTTGAAGTAATTGCCGTGAATACATCTGCCGGTAACTCCAATGCCTTTTCTGGTTTAATTATATCCGGGTTCTTACATCCGCAGGATTGACGCTGGATATACTGTGTCGGGACCCTGGTTACCGCCGGTATATCTTCACCTTTGATATAACGAAGAAGCAATTCTGCTGCCTGTTTTCCCATTTCTTCAAAAAACTGATGTACCGTACTTAATGCCGGGCTGAAGAACCTGGCTGAAACATTATTATCGAATCCCACAACTGCAATATCTTCCGGTATCCGGATTCCACGGCTTTGCAATTCAGCAATGACACCGAATGCCATATAATCATTCGTACACACAAAAGCATCAAAATCCCTGCCCGGTTTTTGATTTCGTTGGTCTATTAACTCCGATACAGCCTGGTGTCCGGATGATGTTTGGAAATTACCTGGCAAGGTTAATTTCGGGTCAGGAGAAAGGTCATGGTCGTTCATAGCCCGGATATATGCATTATAGCGTTCCTGCACATCCGGATGTTCTTCCGGTCCCAGAATATAAGCAATATGTTGATGGTCATGTACCTCTATCAGGTGTGATACTGCTTCGTACATCCCCTGGGTATTATCATTTACCACACTTGGAATTCCTTCCACTATTGCACCTACACTCACGATCGGCAGGGAATGATACTTGTGGCAAAGATCTATTAATTCTTTTTCAGGCACATATGATGCTATAACATTTGATTCGATAATAAGTCCATCGATATTCTGTTCATTGATCAATTCATAGAGGATATTAGCTTGAATACTATAATTGAATGGTGATCGTATGGGTTTTCCAGTAAAATGGAGCAAATTTATATTATATTGTAATGCAATATCTCTTATTGCCCTGAAATACAGGATTGGGATATCATAATCCAACTCATCACCGATCATTCCGATAGTAAATGAGTCTGTCATGATTTTTTTCTTTAATTGCTTTAATGGCTTCACAGTTAAAGTATAAAACAAAAATATCTTTAGAACAAATAGAAATACATGAATAATGAAAGATTATACTTTTTTATCAACATCTTCCAGATAAATGTTATCTTTATCAAGGGATTGTATTACTGTCATAGATTTATGCTGCCATGTCTTCTTCTTATCGGTTCTGACAATCACTTTATAATGAGGCGGTTTTGCTTTTAAGAAATCAAGCAGACATTTTATACCTGACGAATTAAGAAATTCAAGGTTTCTAATATCTATAATAAGTAATTCAGGTATATTGGATAATATCTTTTCTAAAAAGGGTTTAATAAATACTTCCGGATCATTATGATCGATATCTCCTTCCAGTATTATTATATTACCAGTTGCAGAGATGGCAGCCCTGTTATGAGTTTGTTTCGGAATATTAAATACCATCTGTTTCTCCAATTCCCTTCGGGGTTATAGATATTTTACTCTTTATACATAAAACAAGTTGTTTGTCATTATAAACATTTTTTCTCCCTTTTAAAAGTGGTTTTATATCTGATTCTATTTTATAACTTATTTCAGAATGTCCTTCATATCTTATTCTTGCCAATCCTAATTGGCTTATTGCATCGTCTTTGCTATTGATGACACGTATCATCATCTTTTTATAAGCTTCTCTTGCAGAACCATTATTAATAAGTTCAAAAATTTTTTTAAATTTTTTAATATTCTCCTTATGTGTTATATTTTTAATACGGAGTTCAATATGTGTATTATCCATATCCTGTTCCAATTCGATGTTGATTCCTTCCTCTGTGGAATATCTACAGGCGTTTTCCATAAGTTCTGAAGCAACAAGAGCAACCCGGTAAGCTTCTTCATGACTGGTTATTTTTTGTGACAGAATAGAAATGATAAAATTTCTAATAACAACGATATCTTCCCAGTTTGGATAAAAATGAAGTTTAAGAAGAAACAAATATAACTCCTTATAATTAATATAAATAAAAAAGTGTCCAGTTTCAATAAGTATGAGATATCCTGATTTTAGATAGCCAATACCATCTGGATAATAGTTGGCAGAAAGTGGGGAGGGTATTTGCATTTTGTATGGATGCATTTTAAAAAAATTCAAGAAAAACCCCCTGTTTACAGGGGGTTTTTATATCATAAAACTGCAATTACTCTTCAATCATCAGCAGAATGATGTGACCAGACCCACATAATACTGTGCAACCAGAAGGGCATCGATGATGTCCACCGAACCATTACAGTCTACATCTGCTTTTGATACATCAAATCCTTCCGGATCAAGATTGACATAGTACTGAGCAATCAACAATGCGTCAATAATATCAATCGAACCGTCATTATTCACATCCCCGAGATCGCCGGTGCCGGAACCGGTCCCGGTAAAGGTGGTAACACTGTTTGCCGGGAAACTGGCGCTGAATGTCCCATTGGAAACGGAAATTGCATTACCTTGAACCAGGTCACTGGTTGATGAAGTGACATGGGGAATCACGGAATCGACAGAATACCCGTCCAGGGTGAAACTCCGGGTCTGGGAACTGCCGCTTTCATTAATGGTAACAATGGCAAAATCGTTTGTGGATGTATTTTTAAAAGCAGTGACCAGTACCCCATTTGAAGAAGAGGTGGATGTCGATAATCTATACCATCCGGGTCTTACAAATTTACTGTAATTCCCCATTGTAAAAAGACGCTTATTGGTGAAATAGGTATTATTGGAGGTGTTGATATTTATTAACGCTTCTCCTTTTGCAGGATTCACTTTATAACATATGGTCCACCAATAACACCACGAATTCCCCTCGGCATTAACCAGAAAATCATGTATTTGTTTGGCCCATTTCATGCCATCGGTCATTGAAGAATCGTTGTCATTCAGATTGGACACCTCTGTCTCCCACACCCTTTTATTTTTGCTTTTGGCATTGGAAAAAGCATAATAATTGGAATTGTTGTAATTATGAGCTGCGACAATATCCAGGTATTGGGCTGCTGTCGAATCATTCAAGGTGGCTGTTGCCGGTTCTTCCGTCCAGTTTGAATCTTCTCCTATAATTATCTTTGTATCGCTGCCTTCAAACTGTGGACCAAGATAATCCCGGAGAAAGTTTTTGAATTGATCCCCTGTCCATCTACAGGAAGAATAACTCGTGCCTAAATTGGGCTCGTTTGCAACAGATATTGCATAAATGGCAATATTGTTCCTGTTTTGCATATACTCGTTTACATATTGATAGAGATATTCGGCGTATTCATCATACATACTCGTAAGAACAGATCCGCCATTAATGCAGCTGTTATTATCTTTCATCCAGCGTGGAGGACTCCAGACTGTGCTGTAAAACCGTGTACAGCCCCTGGCTTCTGCTTCTTTCATAAACCAGATCTGTTCATCCACAGCATTAAAATTCCAGGTGCCATTCTGCGGTTCAATGGTTTCAATAGGACCATCAATATCATTTCCCCATTCACTCATACTCCCGTCGCCTACCATGTTTCTCACCATGGAAAGACCAATTCCCGATGTCCGGGAAAAGAGAAGATCAAGAATCTCGGTTCTTGTGGCTGTTGGAAATTTTTTTAAGTTGTCTGCCTGTCTGAATGCTGCAGAACCGCCGAATCCATCAATTTCCTGCTTTAGCTGGTCCCAATACACGGTAACAGTCTGTGTAAACGCCTGAAAAGCAGAGACGTTGAATAAAAGGACGATCATACATAGAAAAATGATGCTTCCGGGTGATACGTTTCGTTTGTTCATTTATGTCGTACTCCTTCATTTAAATAATTTTTTATTTCTCTTATCTTACCATAGATTTTAAATAAAAGCAAGCTTGTTCAGAGGTTGTAGAGGTTGTATGAATTATATAAAGCGTATAAAATTTAAAAAGACCTGGATTATTTTTTTTCTTCTGGTATTCCTGTTAAGCATGAACACTCTTTTTATGCTGAATGCCCAGGAAGATGACCGGGCATGGTTTGATCCA
>JAFGQK010000146.1 GCA_016935735.1 Spirochaetales bacterium
ATGTTACCCGTTCGGCCATCAACTCAATTTATTGTGAACAGCATCCAGGAGATCACCAACATTTTCAAGTTTCAGTACTTCTGAAAGGGTGAACTTAATATTAAATTGTTTTTGGATTTCTGCTATAATTAATGTATGATTTAAAGAATCCCATCCTTCAACATCATCTGCAGTCAGTTCCGGTGACAGGATAAGTTCCTGGTTTTCTGTGATATCCCTGAAAATCCGGTTCAATCCTTCTAAAATAAGGTTCTTTTCCATAATGAAATAAGATAGATTTGAAGACTTCTGCAAAAGTAACAGGTTCATCCGGAATTCAAAAAAATCAGAAATCACGAAATTCTTTTCCGGCCATCCATAATACTTTATACTGGCCATAATGTGAATACCCTAACTTTGTATAAACAGGCTCACCCATGACGGATGCATGAAGAATCCCGGTTTTGCATTTTTTTTCATATGCCTGGATCATTGAATAGATGGTCATAGCTGTACCCAGGCCTCTTTTACGAAAAGGAGGCAGTGTTGCGATATTATAAAATCCGGCTGCATGCTGACTGATAAAGATCATGGAGGTCGTAGCCGGGATATCCTGTATATATCCTGTATAAAAATGTATGAGAGGATTTCCTGTTAACCTGAGAAAAAGATCCGGATCCAGTTTTTTACCTTTAAAAATAACTTTATCCACGATATCAATCCATTGTAATAATTCTTTTTCATTTGATACCTCCCTGATTTTCAGATCGGGCATCATGTTATCTCCGGATCTTCCCCTTATGAAATCTTCCAGATCAATAGCCATACCCGGTAAAAAATCAATAGGTATCATTCCATTGTCTATAAGGAGCTGTTCAACTGCGGGATCAGTTTCAGGAGTCATGATACAAAATGGAGGTGCTTCTTTGTGCTTTATCTTTTCTGTAATTTCTTTAATATCTTCCGTAAAATCATTACCCGGCAGACGTATATTAAAGATCATATTGGGCCAGCATGAGGGCTTTGTAACCACCCAGTCGGCAGCCTTCCCTTTGTGGAGCAAACAACCTTTCCCGGTACCGAAAAATTCATACAGTTTATATAAATTACCTGTAATAAAGGGATTGGCAGGAACAGAATTACTTTTTTCTGACATTACTATGGATTATCAATATTTGTGACACCAAAATCCGGGAGGTATGGACTAACAGAAATTATCTGCAGATGGTCATGATTTATTATGCGTGATCATATCTTTTAGTTTGATCCGGTCGGTCTTTCCGCTGGTATTGAGAGGGAACTTTTCAAAATAGTGAATACGGACAGGTACCATATAGTCGGGGAGAGTATGCTTCAGATAACGGTGAATTTCCCTGGTATCTGTATGGTGGCTTTCTACACAAAGATGGATCTGGGATAGTCCCAGCTTGTCCTCCATGGAAACTGCAACAAAACTGTTCCCGGGAAATCCTTTCTGGGCATGGAATTCAATTTCACCCAGCTCAACTCTGAATCCGCCCGGTGTTTTTACCTGGTGATCTTTCCTGCCGGCATAGAAATAATCACCATCTGAATCCATGAATGCGATGTCTCCTGTTTTATAGAATCTCATTATGCCTTTCCCCGGGATATCATAATCGAAGAATGCTTCCTGATTTTTCTCCGGATTTTTAATATAGCCTGTTGTAAGCTGGGAACTTGCAATGCAGAGCTCCCCTTTTTCACCGGCCGGAACTTCTGTCCCGTTTTCTCCTGTAATAATCGCAATTGTATCGCCAAAAGGTTTTCCTATGGAAATAACTCCGTTATAAGATTTCTTTGCCGATGTTTCCCGGGTCCAGGTATGATATAAAACATCAATGGTGCCCTCGGTGGGTCCATAGTGATTCTGGATGGATGCATTGGGAACACATAATGACCATTCTTCAATTAATTCAGTTTTCAGAGCTTCTCCTGAAAACAGGCTGTACTTAAGATGCTCCAGCTTGATAGAGCTGAAAAACGGTCTCAGTACATTCAGGGTAGAAGGGACCATTTTGGCAAAGGTGATCCTGTGTTCATCCAGTATTTTGTAAGCTTCAAGAGATGACCGCGGTCCCGGGGCAATGGTATATATACAGGCTCCTTTAACAAGCGGCAGAACATAGTTCTGAACAGAAACATCAAACGAAAGATCGATCATCTGCAGAAAACGATCGGTCTCATCAATCCTGTACCCGATATTGTAAAATCCATGCACATATGCATTCAGGTTCCTGCGATTGATGGGTACCCCTTTGGGTATCCCGGTGCTTCCCGATGTGAAAAGAACAAACATTACATCTTCCGGTAACAATTCAGGCAGATCAAGGTTGATCTCTGAAAGGGCAAGCCCACGGGTATCAAGTACATGAACAGAACTATGAGCCGGGAAAATGGTTTTATCAGGCTGACTCGATAATACCAGTTGCAACCCCAGCTGGTCGATAATATTCTGATTACGGGAAGGCGGATTTCTGGGATTAATCGGGACATATGCTTTCCCCGTAAACCATGTGGCCAGAATGGAAGCATAGGTTTCAATATCATTATAGGTTATAATGCCAACGAATCTTTCCCCGGATGCCTTTTTCTCAATAAAAGCCCGCACAGCGGTTATATATTTTGACAGGTCCCCGAAAGTATAGTATTTCTGGTCTATGCAGAATGCGTTCCTTTCAGGAAGGTTAATACAGGATTTCCTTATTTCAACAATGGTTTCCATTCATTTTTTTGGTTTTAATTTTCCGTTTTTGCCAATTGTAACAATTTTATGCGATCGATTTTACCGTTCTGATTCAATGGTAATTTTTTAAGTGAAGTTATACCTGATGGAATCATGTAAT
>JAFGQK010000013.1 GCA_016935735.1 Spirochaetales bacterium
AGTGTCGATTAGTGAAGATGAGTGGTTAACCGAGAGGTGAACAGGTGCGGTTTTTTGTTAAAAAAACCTGATTGGGAAATCGCACCCCCTGGTGAATACACATTGACTTTGCAGCTTGATGTATGGTAGCATGAAATCTAAAATTTTAAAATAATGATAGTTATCCGGTATGGCATACAGATATTTACAGGCCAGATAACGGGAAGGAATTGATGCAAAGGAGATATGTATGTTTGAACTGCCTGAATTTATTATTTTAGCAAAACAGATTAACAAGACTCTGAAAGGAAAAAAGATACGGGAAGGATACCTGGGAAACAGCCCGCACAAGTTCGTCTGGTATAACAGGAGCCATGACGAGTTTAGCCGGTTGACAAGGGGAAAAATTACCGGGCAGGCACGGGCAAAGGGGAAATGGCTTTTCATTCCCATTGATCCCGGTTATACACTATTACTCGGTGAATGCGGGGGTAAAATGCTTTATCACCCAGCCGGTTCAAAAAAGCCATTGAAATATCATTTATATATTGCTTTTGAGGATGGTTCGTTCTTTACTGTATTTACACAGATGTGGGGGGCCATGGAACTGTATGAAAAGGGGGAGGAACTGAACAGGCAGTATGTAAAGGATATGAAACCCACACCCATGGATACCGGATTTACCTTCGATTATTTTTGTAAGTTGATAGATGGTCTTTCCCGTGAAAAGAAGAGGAGTGTCAAAGGCCTGCTTACCCAGGATCAGCTTATCCCCGGGCTGGGAAATGCAATTGCGCAGGATATCCTCTTTCATGCACGGCTCGGGCCCCGGCACCCGATAGATGATCTTGATATGGACAGGAAACAGGTATTATATAATGCAATACAAAACACGGTAAAGGAAATTATAAAAAAGGGCGGCCGGTATGATGAATATGATCTGTATAATAAACCGGGAAATTATACTCGTATTATGGACAGGAATGCAGCGGACCGTCCCTGTCCCGGCTGCGGCGGCAATGTAAAAAAGATACAGTACCTGGGAGGGACGTGTTACTTCTGCCCGGAGTGCCAGGAGTAACACATCCGGCTTTTCCTTTTTCCGGTTTTGCTTTAAAGAAAATATATTCCGCCCAACACATGTTTCACGGCAATCGCCGGGGGGGCGAAAATCCCGGAATAATGGCGGGATTTTCGCCTGGAGTCTTTTCTTCCGGATATAAAAAAAAATTTTATATTGAAATCTGGTAAAAATGTGCTATTAATAACAATTGAAACACAATTGTGGTTCCTGTTCCCCTTATTGATTAAGGTGGTGATGGGGATAGATGAATTTTATTACTTTATCGATCATAGACAATAATAAATGGTAATACTCCTCTAAATACTTTCCGCTGTTTTACCGGAAATAAAACAAGGAGTAGCATCTTACATCAACAACAACAAGGTTTCGTAGCAAGGAGTAGCTTGTACCTTATCGTGCCTCAACAGATGGAGAGTTTCAATTGTATTCTAAAAAGAGGCGGTGCCTTATTTACATAATAATTGGACTTCGACCATGAAACGTATGCAGGATGTTATATCTCATAGTATGCTATTTAAAAAGTAATATAACTAACTATTTCCCGCAACCAGTACTTCTCTACTTTGTATCATATTCAGTTGATACGGGGGGAATGCGCATCAAAAAAAATCCGGTCACTGCACAGGCAATTTCCATGCACATGCATTGACTGGGAATAAATCCTGATTTTATATAATCAGGAAATTCGTAAATGAGGAGCAATAAAATGCAAAGGAAAAAGTTTCTTTTCGGAAAATCCGTAATGATTGTTTTACTCATGGCAGTATTTATCTGCGGGTTGTTACATGCAGGAACCCCGGAAAATGAGGACATACAATACAGGGATTATCTTATTTCAATACTGGATACACTTCCCAGAAGGCAAATAGGCGGGGGTGTGGAATTTCCCCAGGGCCCGGAAGATATGCCTGTTACACGAACGGATGAGGAAATCCACCAGCTTATTCTTCAATTCCTGGATCAAAAACTGAAACAGGACTTTAAAACAGAGGATACAGACCAGATCGGGGCAAATATTGTTGCAGTGGAAGTAATAAAACGGGCACTTACAGAAGACCTGAACATCAATCCGGGGAAAATACCCCCGCAGCAGGGATATGAACCAGGACAGTATCTGAATATTCTTATTGAATTGTCCAAAAAAACACCGGAGATATTGCAAAGGAAATACCATATTAACCTGAACCGCCTTGATGTGGAAAAAACGACAAGAGTCAGGGAAAATATCCTTGCCCTCCAGAGTTTTATGAGGGATGACAAGGAGTTTGAAAAGAATTTTCCGATAGATGATGAAGAACTTATGTATACAACCTGCCATCCGTTTTTCTTCTACCAGGATGAATGGCAGCAATATAAAGATACTTCCTTTTACCCGGAAAACCACTATAGTCTGAAAAAGGGGCTTTTTACGAGTGAACGGGACAGGGAAAGAGCCCGTACAATGATATCCAGGATGGACGATTATGGAGAATTTTCTAATCTGAAAATCCAGCTACAGAAATTTTTAACCCTGGACGAGTGTTTGCTGGAAGGGCATCGATTCTTTCAAAAACAAAAATATGCATTAGCCCTGGAACAATATACGCAGGCAGTTCAGACCGTTTTTGATGTATGCAAGCATTATATGCGTTATGAAGGGGTAACGGAGGGGAGGCTTATTTCAAAAGAAGTTTCCTATAAGAATGCTACTGAATATGTTACATCAATAAAACCTGAAACAATGTTAAGTATAAAAATAGCTGCGCGTTATAATGGAAGAGGTGAAAAGAAAATAAAAAAGCCGGATGATCTGAAAGAGCTCGAGTCGTTAAATACCATTAAATGCTCAGCGGTAGTTCAAGCCGATTCTCTTGAATTGAATGATGATCTGTTGAGCATAGTTCCCCATGTCATGTTTTTTCTTCTCCCTGTCTGCCTGGGAGATCTCTATACAGAGACAGGGGAGTATGTGAAAGCGGCATATTACTACTCATTCTGCTTCCCGGAACATCTTCTGCGGAACTCACTCGATAAGAAATCACCGCCTGTCACTGTTACCGATAAAACACCCGACTTTGACAGCGCTGACCTTCCCTGGAACTGGACCCAGGTGGACCAGGTCCTCCCGGGACAATACTATTGTGATGATGAACTTTATAATGGATGTAAAATTATCCCGAACGGGTATCCGTACCTGAATAAAAAATGCGAAATTCCCTTTATGAAAATGAGAATTTGCAGACTTTACCTGGAATGGGCAGACAAATTATACAGATCGGATAAAGAAACGGACAGGTACAGGGCAAGGGAATTATACAAAGCAGTACTCAGGGAATATGATGCATGGGAACGCCGTGATGCGATTATATCTTTTAACCAGGAGAAAAAGAAAGAATTCATGCCGGGGAATGGTGTACTAATCGCAAGCAATTTTTTTGATTATGATTCACCTGTAGATATCGATAATCTGCTTCCTGATACCGATTATGATCTGCCGGATACTATTTTAGATGCGGATAATAAAATAGAGAACCCGTTCGATACCTATGTGGATCCGTTAAAACTTCCCGTGGGACCGGCAAATCCGATTATGCGCGCCCAGATGTATGAAGCCTATCTCTACTTCAGACAGATAGAGGCCGGACTGAATTTCTTCGGTTTTTCATGTAACGAAGTCCCCACATTACGGTATGAGGTATTGATGCAGTCTGCAAAATATTTCGCCAATCTCGCAAAACAGGCCGAGGATGATTATATTACATATACGGAAAAAGAGGAAAAAGAAGAGATAGAACTCATGAATACCAGGCATGCAATCGATGTTGCCTCTATTCGTATAGAAATAGAAAACCAGCGGATATCCAAAGCGGGAGAGGAAATTAAAATCGCCGAAATACAGGTGCAACAGGTAAAAGATGCCATTAAGAAAAAGGAAAAGGAGCTGGAAAAGAAAAGTTCGTTCTGGGGCCAGGTAAAGAGTTATTTTAAAGGGATGGCCAGTTTCGTTAAAAATGTACCGTCTTCCACATCAAAATCCATCGGCAAAGATTTCCTCTCCGAGTTTAAAGGCACGGAAACAGCAGGGGCAGGTGTTCTTGGCGGGATTGCTATTTTTGGCGTTTCTTCGGCAATCACGATAAAAGGGATGGTAGACGAAGCCAATAATATCCAGAAACAGCTTAATGTCTTAAGAACACAGACATTACCCATGGCAGAGGCTACGCTGGCATCCAAAAAGAAAGACCTTGCCATTGCCCGGCTCCAGAAAGAAATTGCAGTTATGGAAGAAGAGTTTTTAAAAAGTATCTATCTTTACCATACATTAAAAATTCTGAATGCAGAAACCTGGAACTGGATGGCCACGATTGTAAAAAAATCGTTACAGAGGTACCTGGACCTCGGGGCAATGACTGGCTGGCTGGCACAGAGAGCAGCGAGCTTTGAGCAAAACCGGAATATTACGTTAATCGGATTCAATTATTACAATCCCAAAAATTACGGACTCACATCGTCTGATGCATTCCAGAACGATCTTGCCAACCTGGAAAAAGAATACCTGGTCGGATTCAGGCACACAAACCCGATAAAGTGGAGTGTTTCGCTTTCAAGGGATTATCCCCTTTCCTTTGGGCAGTTGCTATCCACCGGCAGTTGTCAATTTACCACCGATTCGGAGGATCTGAAACGTGCTTTCCCCGGTTCGTGCCTGCACCGGATAAAAGCAGTCAATGTGGTGGTGATATCCCCTGTTACGGAAGCATCCTACAAGGGAACACTTGGCAATCCGGGGATTTCCTCTATTGATGACAAAGTACTCATCCGGTCTCCGGAATCGCTGCCTATTTCGGATTTCCGGCTAAAAGAAGATATGGCGTTATACGGGCTGCCGGGAAAAAGCCTTATGACCTTTGAAGGAAATGGCATCGATACCAGCTGGGAACTCAAACTTCCCCCGGATGCAAATCCGGATGGACTTTCTTCCATAGCCGATATCATTATAACATTCGACCTATATTCCCAATTCGATGTTATAGAAACAACCCTGCAACCTGAACCCCAATCCCGGTCACGGTTAATTCTTTTTTCTTATAAACAGCTTAAACCGGATGACTATGAGTCTTTTATTAATTCCGAATCGGATAGTATTTCCTTTCCAATAGAAAAGGATCTTTTTTCTCCTTTTGAAATCCAGGATAAAACGACAAATGTTTACATCCAGTTTATCGGCAGGAATTTGCCGGATATAATAGGGACTCTCTCCAACAACAAGAATCCTGGTGTCCAATTTACCACCGCGGACGGATTGGCATACACCACTCACCTGCGCAAACCGGATCCACTCATGAAATCCGATCTGTCAACAAGCCTGGATCAGCTTAACCTTGGAAAACCGCTGCAGAATTGGACCATCACTATTTCCGGGGCAGAAAATTCCGGATTACAAAGGGAAGCGATTGATGACATCATTTTCGGTATTGAATACGAAGCTTCTCTGTCGAATGAGGCAGCATTATAAAAAGAATTCTGAAAACCCATATACGTTGAAAGGCAGGAATCCCGGGACTATTTCCCGGGATTCCTGCCCTGTTAAAAGAAAACCTGAAAGGTCTTGACAGAGCCACCTTCCAATAAATGTCTTGAGAAATTATTGTACTGTGAACAGTTGTAAATTCTTTATACTCTCTATTGCATAGATTGGTAAAGAAATGATTCCATCATCCCGGTAAAAAGGATCCTGTGAAATCTTTAAAGCGACCCGCGGCTGATATTTTTCTCTATACAGGTGAAGACTCTTTAGCTTACCGGTTTTCCCGGCTTTTATTTCAACAGGGATAATATCCGATCCCGAATTTATGAGGTAATCGATTTCCGCACTGCTGTTTCTCTTTTCTCTTATCCAGTAATATAACTGCGGGTATTGGAAACTATCCTGATAAGCTAATAATTCCTGCCCCACAAACTGTTCGGCAACGGCACCTCTATTAATAGAAAGAATATCGCTGGCGAAATTAATGTCTCCAGCCAATCCGCACATATTCTGCATAAGCCCAACATCCAGGAAGATTGTCTTGAAATGTTTGTCATTTGCATGTACTTCAAATGGCAGTGCATGACCGGATGTTTTTTTTATAACATAAATAATTCCCGCCATCCGTAATAAACGGACTGCTTCCTTTAGATCACGAGATTGAGTGTCCGGGTCCACATGTGAATACTTGAATTTATTACCAACAGAAACTGGTATAAAATTGAATATTTTTATAAGATGTATATGTTTAACATAGCGGGCATATTTCCCGAAATCGTCTCTATACGTTTGAATTATTGAATTCTGGATCTGTCTGCACTTTTCCAGGTTTCCGGTTGCAATATATTCATCAATAACCGCCGGCATACCTCCCAGAATCATATATTTTTTTATAAGGGCAAGTAAATGATTATGGATAACTTCAGAAATGGGCTGAACAGAGGAAAAATTCTGTATTATTTTTCTCGCCTTTTCTTCTCCAATTGCATCCAGAAATTCCCCAAAAGACATGGGTTTCATAAAAATATATTGTATTCTGCCAACCGGAACTCTTATACTCTCTGATCTGAGTGTAAATTCCAGCAGAGAACCGGCACCGATAATATGAATGGGCGATATTTGTTCATAAAAATATCGTAATGCTATGATAGCAGCGGGGCATTCCTGTATTTCATCAAGAAAAAGGAGGGTTTCCCCGGGAATGATTTCCTGTCTGGTGAGAACAGAAATATTTTGAATAATTTCAAATGGATTATAGCTGGTAAAACATTTTTTATATTCCGGATACTGTTCAAAATTAAGAATAACGAGATTATGAAAATATCTTTTCCCGAAATCAGTAATCGTATAAGATTTTCCAACCTGCCTGGCTCCACGGATAAGGAGTGGCATTCTTCTTTTATCGTCTTTCCATTTTTCTAATTGATGTTCAATATCTCTTTTCATCTTTATTTATTCATTTATGCATAACGAAGGCTTAAGCCCACAACCCAATTAACAAGCTATCAAGGTTCTTTTAATTATGCTGGTCTCATTAACCCGGCGGCCAACGTTTATCTATTTTGACTTAAAATCTTGTTATTTTAACAAGATTTTAAGTCAAAATAGCATAAATTACAGGGTTATTATAGTATTATTATGTTTATTTTACAAGGTTATTTTATACATTTAATGCATATTTTACGGGGTTGTTTCGGATTTTTTCTGACTATTCTCATTTACAGAGAACTTGTTACTCTAATACGGAAATTGCATTATACAACACCTGAAATATATTCCTTAAAATACGGGGGAAGGGAAAACCACCCTTTTACCATGTCCGGGGTGATTGTTTTTACATTCCCGATTGAATTAATGTATTCCCCTGTTACCCGTGCCGGGTCGATTGATGATTCTTCTGAACCTGCAATAACGAGTCCCCATGCACCGGTAACATAAAAGGGGATAGGGACAAGAAGGGGATAAAAGAAGGGGAAATGCTTTCTTATATTCGGGATCATTTCAAGCCACAATTTCTTATAAATGACCGTGTCTGCCCCTATCTGTATGAGTACCCCGTCCGGTTTCATACTCGCTTTTACGTCTGCATAAAATGATTCTGCTATCAGCCCCCGGGCACTGGAAAAGGGATCCGTGGAATCGATGATAACTGCATCGAATTTTGCTTTATTGCCCGGTTTTTTTACAAACTCGATACCGTCCCCGATAACCAGTGAAAACCTCGGATCACCTTCTGCTTTCCCGGCCCAATCCGGGAAATACCGGCGGCATACCTGCACCACCTGTTCATCAATCTCACACATAACAAGATGCCGGACATCTTTATGTTTAAGGACATGACTGGCAACACCGAAATCCCCTCCCCCGATAATCAGGATATTTTCTTTCTGATTCACCATTGCAAGCGGAATGTGTGCCATAGGTTCATGGTAAAATGATTCCATGATTGTACTTACATTGAAATCATTATCCAGAAACATGATTCGCCCTGCATCGCTGGTATCCATAATCAGAATTTTCTGATATGCGGTTGTTATGTCAACAAGAATTTTTCCTGCTTTAAAGAAATTCCCGTACGATGAAAGGGATTCATCAAATATGTATGTGCCGTCTATCTTTTCCGCATTCATTGGATATCTGCCTCCTTGAGCAATGATATGAGTTCCCTTGCCGATTGTAAAAGAGCGTTTCTGCCGGAAAGGCCATCCACCACATGATTACCCTTTCCGCAGGAAAACGAATACACATCATTTTCCGCCAGGAAATATCTATAATCCACGGTAAGTTCATCGCCTGCCTTAATATCCTCCCGTGCAAAACATATCCCGCAATGGTAAAGCAACGTGGCAGGTGATGAGTGGTTGATATAATCTGCATTTCCGATAGTATCAGTATAGAGAAAATAATTACCCACCCACCGTACCGCTGTCTGAATCACGCTTTTATTTCCTTTTCTCTGTTCTTCCTGATACTCTTCCTCTGTCATAACACGGCTGGACAAGGCGAGATTCGCAATAATCCGGCCTTTTTTTACCGGTTCAAGTGAGAAAAGCCCCTCCCCTGCTCCGGGTATAAGGGATTCCCTTATTTCGGTTTTTATATAAAGCATTCCTTTTCCCCTGGATGAAAAACATATGGAGCAAGAATATCATTTTATTTTCACTCTATCAATACAAAAAGCCGCGGGAGTAACCTCCCGGCAGCTTTTTATTTAAGGAAGATAATAGTTTTAATTTAAAAACCACCCGCTGCAAAAACGGGCGGTTCTAAAAAAATTAACAGTAAAAATCACATTGACACGGAATATTATTCCCTGCCGATGTGATGCAATGTTTGAGGAAACGGCGAACTATAGTGTATCGCTCAAATCCGATAACACCGTTACAATGTATCCATTCGCTGTATGATCCATTTCCACAGATAATCGACCTGGACATCCCAGTTATTACCATCATTAAAGAATTCGACATCGATACTGCCACTAAAGTCTGCTGGCGGCGATGTTGGGGCTGGTGTAGAACTGCTTCTGCCGCAGGAACTAGCAGAAATACAGACCTGACCATTTTCCCAGCCCCATCCGCTTGAGGTATTGGAGCATATTGCTATGCTCATACCATACCAGTCACTGGCATCGCAACCGCCGCCTGGAGGATTAGTAACCGTCGGAGGAGCGGTTACTGTCGGTAGATTGGTTATATGTGGTGGATTTGCCGGGGATGGAGTTGAAGTTCCGGTATTAAATTACAGTTGAGCCACTCACTGTATGAACCACCACATCATCCATCCTGATAGACACCGGTATTGGCTGCCTGGTCTTCTGCCTGATACCTTGTGCCATTTACCTCTATATAATCAACCTGGACATCATAGTCCCCTCCATCGTCATTGATAAACGCAACCCGGATTGTTCCGGAACCATCCACACTATAATTCCGGTAATTTGTGTATCACCTCCTTTCGTTTATTTTTCTCGCTTATGATTGGACAGTATAACGGACGGATATGAGATAGGGTAATAATTTAATTAACTCATTTTTGTATAGGTTATTTACCTTAAGCATGCCGCTGTTAAAACAGAATTCCTTTCTGGTTAACTGTATCTACATGAATCATGATATTTTTTTCTTTCTTTATATCCCCTGTTTCAATAACAAACAGGGTATCAACCCAGGAGGACGCACCGGGCATTATTTCCAATAAATGATTTGGAAGTTTCATAAAAAGGGATTCATTCAGGATATACCCGTCTTTTTCCGGGAAAACTGCAATATAGAGGATATCCATTTCCACCAGGTCATTAAAAAAGTGAGTGCCAAGGGAGATATCCGGCACAAGACCTTCGTGCATTTTCACAATCTCACAGATCACCGCAGCATTCTTTATTTCTGCAAAGGATACCGGTATACCCAAAGCCGGCATGGTAGTTCCCCACCGGCCGGGACCGATAAGCATCACATTCCCTTTACGGCATGCTATTGTTGAAAGCTCCCCTACCATCCTCGCTACTGAAAACCTGCCGGACATTGGCATTGTCCCGTATTGTTCCGGGAGTACATAAATGATGGTATCAATCGGCTTCACCATATTCTGTCCTATTATAGGGCCACTTGTTTTAAGAATGATTTTTTCTATTTCTATATCTTCCGGTATTTCAATCTGTTCTGCTTTGCCTGAAAACTGAAAGGGTCTGCACTGGAGCAGGTTTATCCTGTAGTCTGTTTTATTCAGGAAGTTGACCGTAAATTCCACATCAACCGCATGCTTATATGCCTGATTAAGAATTTCAAGCAACGTAATCATCTGATCTACAAAATCCGTTTTTGTCAGGAGATGTTCAAAGGTTAGAATCCAGGGAAATATCTCTTTGATATTCATCGACCGTGCCCTGTCTTCCATTTCCCTGTCCAGGCTTGCAAATATCTCCAGGGGAAGATTTTCTGCCACACGGACAACATCCTCGAATGTATACGAATCATGGGTATGCCTGTTTAAATCCAGTATATCGATATTCCGCTGTGTGTATTTACGCACTTCATTAAAAGTGGATTCAGGCCGCAGAAGAGGTGCATTCAGGGCAATAACCCTGGTATAATCATCATCATGCCGGTCAACGGCTCTTGTTCCCAGGCCAAAGACCAGCCGTAACACTCCTTTCTGGGGATTGATTCTTGTGTTCCATACATAAGGATTATATGAATACCCGACCCCTGCAATATGCGGATAGTAGAGATGGGAATGAAAGCTCCCGGAAACACGCTGGACAAGGATTGCCATCTGCTCATCTCTTTCAAGAAGCCCCCGGTGCATCCGGTATGAGAGTGCGTTTTTGCTTAAGGTTGATGCATAGACAGTCTGGACCGCTTTTATAAAGGCGGATAACCGGTCTTCCGGTGTTCCCTGGTTTGTGCAGAAGACGCTTTCATATTTCCCGGAGAATGCATTTCCGTATGCATCTTCCAAAAGGCTGCTTGATCGTACTATGATGGGTGACTGGCCGAAATAATGTAGCATTTCCTTGAATTGTTGAATAATCTCCGGCGGGAAAGTTCCTGCAAGGAGCTTTTCCCGGATAATTTCTGCATCCCGGAACATAGTCCCGGATGAGGTAAGGTTGAATTTTTCCCACCAGCACTTGTTATGGATAATGTATGTGTAAAAAATATCTGAACCGATAAAAAAGGAATCATGCGTCTCCAGGAGATGTTTCCATCCGGGATTCTTTTTTAAAAGAATGGCCCTGGCAAGGATCATGCCGACCGCCTTACCGCCGATTAATCCTGTTCCAATCATTCTTTTCCCGACCATGACAAGGTCCTGTATATTCAGGTACCGGCAGCAGAGTTTATAGAGATTTTTATCCCGGGTGATACACATCTTAATGAGTTTCTGTTTTATCACCTTATCCTGTTCTTTGACCTTTTTCAAAGGGGATGCAGAGGATTTCTGTGCCTGGATAAAAATTTTCGTCCATGTGTCTTTCCTGTCTATATTAAAATCGATCCAGGGTTGTTGTATATTTGAAAGAATATCCGAAAGTACCGGGCTGTTCAGAACCGGTGTAAATGTATCGTTGTCCCGGAAATGGAGCATATACATGGTTTTCGAATACCGCTTCCATACTTTAATAGGGAGTATGTATGTTTTCGCATTCTGCTTATATACATCAATAATAATCTGGGCAGTATTATGAATGGCCTGTAAAGCCAGGGGTGTATGCAGGTTCCTGAGTAATACAAAATAGGTAACCGTATCATAGTCAAACAGGTAGGGGCAGGTAAGCATAAAAAAGTTTCCAAGCATTCTATCGCTGTACCAGTCTGCCGCAAGCCCGGATAAGCAGTCAAAAAGATAATACACTCCTTTCCCGTATTTTTCAATTACCTTGAATATCTGTGTGACAAAGAGCTCAAACCCGGCACGGGGATCAAGGTGAAAGGTCTCTGCTTCCACATCCGGGGAAAGCAGCATCCCGTGCTGGGCAAACCGGAAATAGATAAGCTTTTTCTTTTCCTTTATAATATAACGGCAATAAGGGTGAACAAACTGGGTAAAATCATCGATATTATCCACCTGCCACACGACATTATCCCCGGCTAAAACACCGTTCAATACTTTATCCAGTAATTCAAGGCCGGAACTAAAGGAATAGGCTGTCTTTAGCATCGCATATCTCCTGTTCATCCACCAGGCAAAATAGACCAGCATAATTAATAGCGCCCGGATAACTCATTAATCGGGTTGTGGGCTCAAGCCTTCGTTATAAATAACAGACTTCCGGGGATCGACCCGGAAGTCTGCCTTCTGTATTGAGGAAGCTGGATATTTTTAGACTGCAACGCAGCCTTTAAAACCTTAAATATCATAGTAAAGTGCAAACTCCCATGGATGGGGTCTGAGTGCGAGAGCTTCAACCTCATTCACTGTTTTATACTTAATCCACGTTTCAATAACATCTTCGGTAAACACATCTCCTTTCAGCAGGAAAGCATGATCCTGTTCCAGTGCAGCCAGTGCTTCCTTGAGTGATGCCGGGGTCTTTGGCACCCTGGCCAGTTCTTCCGGCGGAAGATCATAGATATTCTTGTCCAGGGGTTCACCAGGATCGATCTTATTCAAGATTCCATCGATTACGGCCATTGTCATGGCGGAAAATGCAAGATAAGGATTACAGCTCGGGTCCGGGCAGCGGAACTCAAACCGTTTTGCCTTTGCAGAGGTGAAATACATGGGTATCCGGATAGCGGCACTCCGGTTCCGTACAGAAAGGGCCAGGTTCACCGGGGCTTCAAACCCGGGTACGAGCCGTTTGTAACTGTTTGTTGTGGGATTTGTGATTCCAAGAAGTGCAGGGGCATGCTTGAGTATACCCCCGATTGCATACATTGCCGTTTCCGAAAGCCCGCCATACCCGTCTCCGGCAAAAAGATTTTTTCCGCTTTTCCACAGGGATATGTGGATATGCATCCCGCTCCCATTGTCATTAAAAAGGGGTTTGGGCATAAACGTTACTGTTTTATTGTACTTACGGGCTACATTCTTTATCACATACTTGTACTTTAAAAGGTTGTCCGCCATCTGTACCAGGGGGGCAAACCTCATATCGATTTCCGACTGACCCCCGGTTGCTACTTCATGGTGCTGGCATTCGATATCCACACCCACTTCTTCCATAACCAGCATCATTTCGCTTCGCAAGTCCTGCATACTGTCCGTGGGCGGAACAGGGAAATACCCTTCCTTGTACCGGGGCTTGTATCCCAGGTTTGCATTCTCATTTCTTCCCGAATTCCAGCGGCCTTCTATTGAATCAATATGATAATATCCTTCATGTTCATTCTGATCGAAACGGATATCATCAAAGACAAAAAATTCTGCCTCGGGTCCGAAATAGGCAATATCGGCAATACCGGTGCTTTTCAGGTAATTCTCTGCCTTCCGGGCAATATTCCGCGGGTCTCTTGTGTAGTCCTCACCTGTAACCGGATCGCAGATATTGCAGATCATCACCAGGGTTTTATGTTCAAAAAAGGGATCAATAAAAGCAGTATCCGGCTGGGGTTTCACAAGCATATCCGATTCATTAATCGCCTGCCATCCCCTGATACTGGATCCGTCAAAGCCAAGCCCCTGTTCAAAGGTGTTCTCATCAACCTCTTTATCTGGTACGGAAAAATGCTGCCAGAGTCCGGGGAAATCCATAAAACGAAAATCAATCACTTTCACCTGCTCTTTTTTAATAAAATTAATAATATCCTGCGGGGTTTTCATTCCTTCCATTTTCATCTCCTTAATATAAATGTATTCAGCTACATATATAATGCAATAATTGTACCAACCTTGAATGAATAAGTATAAAACTGCGAGAAATCAGGGAGAATAATTAAAACAGGCTGCAAGTACATTTTCCCCGGTACAGGCTTCCGGGAATATATAATTCTTTATGGAATAAGAAGATAAAGGCTTGCTTTAATTATACAAAGATAATGACAGAAAAAACCATTACCTTCAATAAAAAAAGTGGAATTAAAAATAAAAACCATTAAGATAGGGTATGAAAAATAAGGAAAAAGCTACAAATTTGTAGTTTATGCCCCTTTATCACTACAAAAAGGTATGATAACTGCCTTCCATTATCTTGAAAACAGGTTCAAGTCAACAGCTTCCGCCATCATCTGATACCCTGCAGGACTCAGGTGAAGATGATCACCGCAGTCTGCTTCCTGTTTGAGCCGCAATGGATTTTCCGGGTCACGGGTAGCCATATCCATATCGATAACAGCATCAAACTTGCCGCCTGTTCTTATCCAATCATTCACTGCCTTTCGGATAGCTTCAGTTTCGGGTCTGTCATATGATGATCCCCCAAATGGCGTGATTGTTCCGCCAAAAACAATAATGGAGGCTTTATGGGCCATACTGATAATTTCCTCATACGCTTTGATGAGTTTCTGCTTTATAACTTCTGCTTTTTCCTTTCCCTTTGCAGAACCAATATCATTCACTCCCTCCAGAATGATGAGCCACTTTACACTGCTTTGATTCAGAATATCCCGTTCGATACGCCGCATAAGAGGGGGTCCCAAACCGCCGCGTAATACACTATTTCCGCCTATTCCGGCGTTATATACCCCAATATTGGCAGTATTCTGATTTTCCTTCATACGACGGACAAGAACATCAGGCCAGCGGTTGTTTTCATCTGTCGTCGAGCCCCTGCCGTCGGTAATCGAATCCCCAGCAATGACAAGTGTGGCACTGGAATTCCCGGTTGCCATCACCTCCAGACCAGCCAGTATATACCAGTGTTCAACACGGATTGCCCCTGAAAGATACGGCTCTGATACAGCATTTCCGTTCTGAATATACGATGTGGTTCTCGATCCCGGATGCCCTGTTATACTTCTGCTTTCGATTTGAGAAAAATAAATACTTACTGCCAGGTCGGACATTGGTGCCAGTGAGAAATCCAATGGATCCGAATAGATATCTTCTCCCGGGGGGATACTTACCGAAGTTGCTCCCTGGAAGGTTAATGTCATACCACTCCCGGTATCTATTGAACTTCCGCCCGTAGAAAGGGCCACATGAACAGAATCCATTACGACCGGTTTTGAAGTAAAAACATTGGAAAACTTGAATCGTATCTTTTCACCCCCGGCAGAGGTGTGTATGATCTGACGGAGAGTGGAATTCTGTAACCCTGGTGCAGGCGGCAGATTATGCGGTTCTGTGGCCTGTTGAGCCGAGGCCCAGGTAACAACCCAGCGGCTCCCTGTTTTTCCTCCCTGTAAACCGGTACACTCGGTGAGCAAGACTGATACAACAGGTAAGAGTAGTAAAAACAGATAAAACATCTTCTTCATTTTCCCTTCTTCTCTATCTTTTTTTAAAGGATTTGCTTCACCCCTTTATCTGTTGGATAAACCGGGCTACAAGTTCAGGATTCTTTTTCCCCGGGGATTCCTCGAGCCTGGTTGATGCATCGATGAGTTCCGGTGAAAAGCGTTTTACCACTTCACCAACATTATCCGGCCCAAGTCCCCCGGCAATCCAGAGGGGAAACCTTTTTTTTACCTGGAAAAGATATTCCTCCGGGATGTTTTTTCCTGTTCCACCCCGTTCTGTCCCGGAGAATGCATCGACAAGCACACGCGGGCACCGGTACCCTGCTATCCTGTCCACATCATTTATGTCTTTAAGCTGCAATGCCTTGTAGTATGGAAAAGCCAGGTGATAACAGCGCTCCGGCTTTTCATCACCATGAAACTGTATTGCATCCAGAAGGCCATTATCGAGCAGATCCTTTACCCGGGGGTCCAGTGTCTCTGTCCCTTTTTCCGTGACCACGACACCGACTTTTAAAATATTCAAATCTTTCAATTCCTCAAGCAAAGAAGGTTCTGTCCTCCGTTTTGATGGGGCAAAAATAAATCCCAATATGTCTGCACCGCAATCCCGGGCATAATATGCATCCCTGCTGTTTGTCATGCCGCAGATTTTTACAAATGGTTTCTTCCTTTTATATAATCTTTCCCAGAAATTTTTCCCGGGCAAGGAATACCCCTTGAGCAGTTCATCTATAAGCGAGGGATTTCGTACCACTGCTTCACCGACAAGAATACCCCTGAAACCAGAACCGAGTACGAGCAGGGCATTCTCCTGAAAATGTATCCCGGATTCAAAAACAAGATCTGTTTTCCAGGTAATCATCTGTTTGATTGAAAGAGGAATGGTAAGATCCACCCGGAATGAGACGAGATCCCGGGAATTGATTCCTGTAAGAGTTGGCTTTACCTGTTCCGCTTTTATAATATCTTCTTTGCCGTGTACTTCGACAAGGGCCTCCATACCGAGTTCACGGGTTTTCTTATATAAAGCCCGCAACTCATCCACCGATAAAATTGATGCAATAAGAAGCACGGCATCTGCCCCCGCCCTGTAGGAGACATCAATATCTTCCGTAGAAAAAAGAAAATCCTTTCTCAGTACTGCAAGATCGGGAAAAGCCTGTTTAATACTTACCAGATCAGACAGGGAGCCTGCAAAATAGTTCTGTTCAGTCAGAACGGAAACAGATCTTATACCCCTGGAATAATAAAGCTCTGCCTGCTTTTGTGCATCAAGATCTACGGAAATATTCCCCCTGGAGGGAGATTTTCTTTTCACTTCGCATATTAAAAACGGATCTTTTACAAAGGAATTCAAAGGGACTGTCCTGTTCCGCGGGAGTGATATCCCCATTTCATATCCCTTTTCCCGCACGAGGTTTCTTCGTTTGTTGACAATCTCCGAAAGAATATCCATAAAAAAATCCTTGTTTAAAAACCGTTATACAAGCGCCTGGCTCTCTTTAATGATCTGCTCGATTTTTGCTTTTACACTCCCGTCCTGAAACGCATTCTTTGCTTTTAAATAACCGGCCTGTATACTCTCTGCAATACCGGCAATATAAAGCGCTGCGCCGGTATTCAGGAGTACTGCCTCTTTTATTGCGTCATGCCCTTTGCCGGATAGTATATTGTGGGCAATCTCACTATTCTTTTTCGCATCCCCGCCTTTCAGTTCATCGGATCTGTAAATCTGTACACCAATTGTTCTCGGATCAAAGACATACTCATTTTCCTGTCCCTCTTCATTAATCTCCACTATTTTCGAGACCGATGACACGGATATCTCATCCATTCCATCCAGGCCGTGAACGACCATGACCCGTTTTACCCCCAGGAGCCGGGCAGCCCGGGCAACGGGAATACAGAGGTCTGCAGAATATACACCGATAAGCTGATATTCAGATCCCGCGGGATTGGAGAGAGGTCCTATGAGATTAAAGATTGTCTTTATCCGCAATTCCCGTCTTACTTCAACTGCATGTTTCATGGCCTTATGATAAAGGGGTGCAAACAAAAAAGCGAACCCTGTCTTTTCGAGCAGATTCTCTGATGATCCAGGTGAAAGATCGATTTTAATCCCGAGCTCCTTATAAAAATCCGCACTCCCGCTTTTACTGCTTACTGCACGGTTCCCGTGTTTTGCCACATATGCCCCGCATGCAGCGGCAGCCAGTGCACTCAAGGATGATATATTGAATGTCCCGAGTTCATCACCACCCGTACCGCAGGTATCGAGAACGGGGTTGGAAGAAGTAAACACTGTCCGCTTTTTTTTAAGAATGGAAGCACAGCCGGCAATCTCTTCCGGGGAGGGACCCTTTGCATTCAGTGCGGTGAGAAATGCCGCAAGCTGGGCATTGGTGAAATTCCCCTCCGTCACTTCATCCATAAAGCTTTCTGCTTCATCAAAACTCATATTGTTTTTACTGATAATGCCGGAAAGCATATCCCTGGTATTAAAGGCCTCACTTTTATAATAGAGGAAATTCTTAAGCAGACGTTTACCAAAATCAGAAGCCATTGATTCAGGATGGAACTGGATTCCTTCGACAATGTACCGCTTATGACGCAATCCCATAATTTCACCGTCGTTTGCATAAGCGGTAATCTCCAGGAAGTCGGGCAGGGTGGCCTTTTGCACGGCAAGGGAATGATAACGGGTAAACCGTGCCGGGGAGGGTATGTTCCTGAAAAGCCCTTTTCCGTCCAGGATAATGTCCTCCACCTTACCATGAACAATTCTCTGTGCCTGCTTTATCTGTGCACCATTTACATATGCAATCACCTGGTGTCCCAGGCATACCCCGAGGATCGGTACTTTCCCTGAAAAGTACTTTACCGCATCCACGGAAATACCCGCATCTTCAGGACGGCCGGGTCCTGGTGAAATAATGATTGCCTTTGGGTTAAGTGCAGCGATTTCTTTTATATCTTTCACTGCATCATTTCTTATTACTTTCACTTCGTCGTCGGTGATCTCGCAAATATATTGAAAAAGGTTGTAGGTAAATGAATCATAATTATCGATGAGTACATACATATCACACCTCCACTCCCACTGCTTTTCCCAGGGCTTTCAGCTTGTTCGATGTTTCCACATACTCGTTTTCCGGGACAGAATCATATACTATTCCTGCACCTGCCTGGAGTACAAGCATATCCTTCCGCTTGAATGCGCTTCGTATGGTAATGCATGAATTAAGATCGCCCCCCGGTTCGATCCAGCCGACCACCCCGGCATAAAAAGACCGGACTTCCGGTTCAAGCGCATCGATAACCTCTATCGCCTTGATTTTCGGTGCCCCGGAAACCGTTCCTGCCGGGAATGTGGCCCTCAAGGCATCAATACCGGTCCTGTGCTTTTCCAGGATTCCCTCTACCTGGGATACGATATGCATGACATGAGAATATTTTTCAATCACCATACATTCCGTTACCTGGACACTTCCCGGGACACATACCCTCCCGATATCATTTCGCGCAAGATCGACGAGCATCAGGTGCTCTGCACATTCCTTTTCATCGGAAAGGAGGTCTTTCTCCAGGGCAAGTTCCTCCTCTTCATTTTTGCCGCGCTTCCGTGTGCCGGCTATGGGTCTGATCTCCACTTTCTTGCTTTTTACCTTTACATGAACCTCCGGGGAAGAACCAAAAATCTGAAAAGCGTCAAAATCCAGGCAAAAAAGATAAGGGGACGGGTTTAAGGAACGGAGACTCCGGTATGCCTGGATAGCTGACAGATCGGTTTTTATATACACACGCCGGGAGAGGACACCCTGGATGAGATTGCCGCAGATAATTTCCTCTCTTACTTTCCTGACACCATCCAGGAATTTCTCTTTTTCACCGGGTATTTCCTGTATGACAGCAGGAAAGTCCCCGGTACGGGGTGTCATGAAATTAAAATCAAGATCATTGATCCTGTCCTCTGTCTCATTTAATACTGCTTCAAGATCGATCTTTTTTTCCTCATAATTCAACCCGAGAAGAAAAATGGAATCGGTATAATGATCGAAAATCAAATAGACGTTCCCTATAATGAAGAAAGCATCCGGTATCCCGATGGTGTCCGGTTTATTGATAAGTTTGATCGTATCGAATTTGGAGGCGCTTTCATAGGTAATATACCCGATCCCGCCTGCCGGTAGGGGAAAATCATAATCCGTCACTTCATGCTGATTTGCAATGTAGAGAAGGACATCAAGAATATCACGGGACTTACTCTTTATCTTGAACTGCTTGTTGTCCCGGAGTACGAAAATACCGTTTTCTGTCTCAAATACCCGGAAGGCTTCCTTTAGCAGGAGGACAGACCACCGCTCTCTCCCTTTATGAAAGGATGCGGATTCAAGGATCACTTTTGCATTCAGTTTCAGGGCAAGAGAAAAAGGAGTAAAACGCTCCCCCGGTATGATTTTTAAAAGTCCGTTCTTTATTTTTATTGTACTGCTCAATACCTCTTACCTCCCACAAAGCGGGAAATTCCCGCTACTATGCAATTTAATGTAGCCCGGAATCTTTAGAGTGTCAAGTATGTCCAGGACGACGGGACGACGGGTGCACGTTTACTATCCGGTTTTTTTACCACGGAACACACGGAAATAAAAGACCGGACCTCGTGCAACGGTAGAAAAAGCTAACAAAACAGCGGATGAATTATGAATTATGAAGGATGAAGGATGAATTATGAAGGGGAAAGGGGAAAGGGAATAAGCCCGGGAATATGGAAAAAAAATGAAAAAAATCGTTTTTTATGCATGCAGGACGAAATTTTGAGGCGTTATATATTGCAGGAATATCATTTTATAAGGAGGATGAAATGGGCTTGCCGAGACTGCATGAATTTCATTTTGTTATCGGTCAGAGTATGAAAACACGTTTAGAGGAACTGGATGTTTGGGGTAGATTAGATAACATTTCAGGAATCATTGTAAGGATTCTACTGTTGCTTGTACCAGTCATAAAACGGGAGCATGACTGGGGGGAGCAGCGGGAGAGCAGGTACGAGTATGTGTCTCCCGACCCGAATGAAAAGCGAGAGCATGCACATGCATACCTGCCCGAGAATCTATACAGGAAGTTGAAGTTGATTCACCATGATTTGAATTTTTTTAGTATGGGGCAGATTGTACGGTTTTTTATTGGGGTGTTTTTTAGACTGGTAGATGAGTACAAAGAGGATGTCCTGAAGGAATTGGAAAGGATGTATAAAGAATGGGAAAAAGAAGCCAGAGATAGCCGTCTAACACTGCGTGAGTATATGCGACAATTAAGGATAGTTGTACAACATTTACGCCCGGGGAAAAGGATAATCAACGTTTACGACCATCATTTTATGCCATTCTGGCGGTTAAGGCTTTAAAAACACATAAAACCACACACATCCTATAACCCGGACAACACTCTATCTCTGTATCATGTTCAGACCTCGTGCAACGGTAGAAAAAGCTCATAAAACATCATTTCAATTGCACGAGGTCGGTACGTGTAAATTCCCATCATTTTTCAAATTTATATATTGAATGAAGAATTTTATAATTCTTCTTCTGTGTGTGTTAGCGTATTCAGTGGTTCTTTATCTTTCTGTCAGTAGGGATGCCCGATATCGAATTCCCGCCCCGGGGCGACAATCAGGGTATTGATCTTACTGCCTTCCGGACAGCTATTTCGGTACCCGGCTCTATTACTGCGATGGTAAACTGCTTCGGGTTATGAATCTGGACATACCTGCCGTTTGCCCTTAAAGAGTAATTTCCGGCTACAGGCCGGTGCCCGCCAAAGTAGAATGCCTGGTCACGGTATTCTTTTTTAATATAATGCCGGAGCATATCCATTACACTCCCGGTTTGAGCTGCATTATTATCCGTCCATGTAAGTCCGCCCGTAACATCCGGCCGGCTGCGGTATTCTATAACCGCACTCTTTATAAAATGACGGGAAGGTTCGGCATGTGACGCAATAAAATTTTTCCCGACAGCTAGAAGCGGCAGATTCTTTTCAAAACGGTAGTATTCATGAAAGCATTCCTCCCCGATGATTTTCATCATATACCCGGCAACCATGGCCCCTTCATCTGCATATTTATAAAACGGATAGTTGCCGTGTCCTTTTTCATTTGCAATATTATCATGGTTCCCTTTCAGATAATGAAAATAATCCGGGTACATGGTTTTCAGATACATAATCATTTCCATTGTCTTGAGCCCGCTTATCATCTCCTCATCCATATAACGATGTCTCTTATACCCGTTTCTATATTCATCATATGCACGCAACCAGCGGGTAATATGCCCTTCGCTGTGAAGGCCGTCACCAAGACATACAATCTGGCATTTTTTTTCCGCAAGCAGGATAAGGGTTTCGCTTCTTTGACCGGTCACAAGGGAATAGATAAATTTGAAACGTGCATGTAAATCCGGGACAAGAATTGTTTTTATATCTGGATGAAGGAAGATAATCCCACCCGGCAGACCCTGTGAATCATATGGCCGTATATCCGGATTCTCATTTTCCAGGATCATGTTTGTCTTTTTCAACAAAGAGAGGAAGCAAGAAAAAGCCGGGAAGGACTTTCTTTTTTTTATAAACGCAAGTCTCTGTTTTACCTTATCTGAATCAACCATGGTTCTCTTCTTCATACGGAGTTTCTCCGTAGGGGATAATTATGGATTGACAATCTTTAGTAAGGAATGTATCCGGGAACACCGCTTTTGCCTCTTTAAGAAGTATGGTCAGTTCCTTATAGGAATATCTCGGGCTGTAATGAATGATTCCCATCTTTTTTACCCCGGCTTCTTTTGCAATTAATGCAGCCTGCCGGGAGGTGAGATGTTTTTTTTCAAAAGCATCCTTCTCCATTTCCTCTGCAAACATCCCTTCACAGATAAAAAGATCGGCTCCTTTTACATTCCCGGATATTCCGGGTTTATAAGCCGTATCCGTAACAAAACCGACCTTTCGCCCCTTTCTCGCGGGGCCCATAACATCCCCCGGACAAACCACACTCCCGTTCCCTGTGTTTACCTTATCCCCATTCTGGAGTCTTGCCCAGAGCGGGCCCATGGGAATATTCAATGAACGAGCTTTTTCCGGGTAAAAAACACCGGGGCGTATATCTTCTTCTATTGTATATCCCATACATGGCCGTGAATGACAGAGCCAGAAAGCCCGGACTTTGTAACCATCACCTTCATATACAATACCGGGATTTCGTATTTCCTTTATGATTATTTTATAATTAATATACATTTCCAGGATACGGCAATTCTGTTCAATGTATTCTTTAATATTCGGCGGTCCGATAATGTAAAGGGGTTCTTCCCGTTCAACCTGCGAAGAAAGCATAAGAATTCCGGGTATTCCTGTTACATGATCCGCATGGGTATGGGAGATAAAAATTACCGATATCTTTTTCCACCGTAGATTCAGCCTCCGGATGGAGACCTGGGTTCCCTCCCCGCAGTCAAAGAGGAGGAGTTCTCCCTCACGGCGTAATAATACAGAAGTCAGGCTCCGTCCGGGAAGGGGCATCATCCCACCTGTCCCTAAAATAAAAGCTTCCATTGTCATTAGATCTTAAAGTGATCCTTTCCTTTATATATATTTTTTAATCACAACATTGGCAATTTTGACATAACATCTTGTTTCTTTAACAAGATATTATGTCAAAATAGCACAAATTATGAAAAAAATCAAACCACCCAGTTATAATGTTATAATAATTATAACTGGACTCAGCAATTCTAATTATAAAAAGTAAACAAAGAATAGTTCCCTTAAATTTATCTTACAAGGGGAGGAGGTTATCCATCAAATAAAATA
>JAFGQK010000147.1 GCA_016935735.1 Spirochaetales bacterium
ACATCCCTGGGCATAAACAATCCAAACCAGATCAGGTAATCATAACCAAAACCCTGTTCGGAGACAGTCTGGATTTCCGGACAGCAATCATAATGTGTCGGGCTCATTACAGCAAGTATCTTTACTTCTCCCGTTTCCACATAATCCATTAACGCCGGCGTGGAGCAAGTCACTACATCTACATCACCACGGATAAGCAGCAAAGCATCAATGTTGGAAAAAGAGGTTTCTATCCACCCAAAGCCACCTTTTTCGGCAACATTCATGGCAATCAAGGTAGGAACAGCCCCTAATCCATAATGTCCCAGTTTCAATTCCTTGCCCTGTGCATATTCAGCTAACTCCTTCAAATTATCATAGGGCGCATCACCACGGGCTGCCAGGGTAAATGGAGAAGCCCATACCAATCCCAAGGTACGCAAATCTTCAGTCTTATAGGAAGTTACACCTCTTAACGGCTGAGTAACCATCGGTCCGATAGAAGCCAAAACTACCGTATAACCATCCGGCCTGGCAGTGGCTACTTCATTGGTTCCCACCGTTCCCCCGCCACCTTCTTTATTGATCATCTTAACTGGTACACCCAGTTCCTCAGACAATAAAGGTGACATGGCATTACACACAATGGTGGAAGGGTCACCGGCCGGTGCCCAGGGAATAATCACCGTAATCGGTTTTTCCGGCCAGGCAGCAAAAGCAGCATGACTGACAACAAAAAACAAAGTAACGACCAAAATAGCGAATAAGATACTTCTTTTCATTTTTTTATCCTTTCTTTTCTTTTTTTATTTTTACTGTTGTTCCAATTATTTTATCAATAATGTAGTGATTTTTAAAACATTTCTTTTACATTCTTATTTTTCCTTAGTTTTGCCTAAAGGAATCAATATCAGATACTATTACTGGAACAATATTGTTGCTGAATCCTGTATTTGGAATCGATACTACATGCTCGATACGCAATACTTGGTTTCCCCATCCTTGCATCTCTGCATTCTTGCAATATTGCATATAGTGATTCCCACATTATTTTCGTTATATGCTATACAGTATACATCATACTATTTTAATCCTTTTATAATATCTATTCCATACCGATAAGCACGGAAAATCCAGTTTACCACACCATTGTCAATTTCACCGTAGTAAGGAGAGTAATATTCCCACACAATTTCCTTCTGTGGTGTTATCTCAAATAAACGCCCCTGAGTGGTAGAACAGATCAAGATATTCCCATTGGGCAATCGCTGTGTACCCGAGCAAACCGAACTGTAAAACAAATGTGCCGGATTACTGCGATATTCCCAGACAATCTCCTTTTTCTGACGGTCCACTTCCACTACGATAGAACAATTCACTTCCGTTAAAGCCCTGTGTGCCCCGTTATCAAAAATCATGATATTCCCATTGGGCAAAGGATGGGGATCATGGGGATGGGCTAATTGACCCAGACTGTTTCCCCATTCCCATTTAATTTCCCCGCTTTGTCTATCAATAATGCAAACATTATTGAGTGCACGAAAACAGGTCAACAAATCACCGTTTCCCAAAACCACACAACTATTGGCATGAGTCCATTCTTTTCGGGGGCATAGCGGACAGATAGAATCACTTTCCGGATCTAAATTTTCATGTGCCACCCATCGCCAGGCAACCTTTCCTTCCGGCGTAATTTCTTCAAAAACATCTCCCCATATTTTGCCTTTTTCTTCCGATCCGGGTACCCCGCCTTTAATCTTTTTTGCTATTTCTTCCGGTACCTCCATCCATTTTAGGACCATGGTATTGCCATTTTTCATTCGATAGAAATCATGGTGCAGGAAAGGATCCTCGTATTCCCAAATTAGATGATTGTCCCAATCCACTTCGCGAATGATACCGCCGTAACCGGAAAAAGGTTCTGCTCCGGCACTTTTTCTTCTTTCAACATCCATCTTACAACCGTAAAACAGATGTCCGTTGGATATCAGTTTGCTGTAAGAACCCGGCCTTTCCGGCATTTTCCAGTGGTGAGCCATATTGCCTTCCATATCCATCAACCAGGTATCGGGACATCCCATAGGCGCAAACAAGGTATAACCATGAAACGCCTTATCCTTATTGTATATCGTAACACCTTCTTGTTTACACTTCACATACTTTCAACCTTTCTATTCTATTTCCCATTCCTACCATATCAATGATTACATATAACCTAAATTTCTCAACCTTTCCATAGCCTTTTCCTTATCCTGTCTTCTCCCGGCTCGTTCAACGGTATTTTCCAAATCCTGTTTCCAGGCAGGAATACCGACTTCAGCAACATTACTGGTTGTCCTTGCTCCTAAAGAGCGATAGCCGATTTCATACAGCGAACAATAGGGTAGCTGATGCAATTGAATATTATCCCAGATATCCCGTTCCATAAAATCCAGGATCGGTGTTACCCGGGTGTGCTCAGGCATTAAATAACCGCCTTCTTTATGCGTGAAGTATTGGTCCTTTCTTCTGGCCGGCTGTTCATCTCTCCTCACTGCAGTAAAGACCATTTTAATGTTATTCTCTTCGATAAATTGATTCAAAACAACTGTTTTCATCAGATGATTCCCAGCATAGGACTCGGCTTCAAAAACAAAGGAATCCTCCGTAAAATCAATCCGTTTTAATTCTTCGCGATTTCTTTCATTGAGACGATTTACCTGTACTGTATTCCCCAGATGGCTCAAACAAGCCGCCAATACATCAAAATTGCACAACCACTTTAAATCAATGTGCCACTTTTGGGAAATACAGACCAGAAAATCAGTAATTTCCGGGAAGGCATCCCCTTCATCAATGGTAATGACATGCGGTAAATCATAGTTTTCTTCCAGGCAGACCTGTCTGACCAGCCATAAATTTGTTGTGCTATCCTTCCCTCCGGTCCAGGTTACTGCAATCTCTTCCGATTTCACTTGACCAAAGGCTTCCCGAATAACACTTTTTGCTTTTTCTATTAATTCCTGATTTCTCTTTACTCTGTCTTCCGCCATTTACATTTACTCCTTTAATTATCTTTTAATACCAAATATCATAACAATTTTACAATAAAAAGTAAAAACAAATAATCAAGATCATCATATATATCTATATAGTGTATGGATGCATATTGATTTCTTTTCAGCTATGCATTGTGGTAATAAATAAAAAGCTGAAAAAAGTAAACTGACAACCAAAATCGTTTGCATACTTGCAACTTATAGCAGGAAACTTCCTATCTTTTACTATTCTTTCCAATGCCCGATACTCACGACTAATTCGCATTTTTCGCCCACTTCTTCAGTATTTCTGCCACTTCCGGTCTGGTAAACTCCTTCGTCGGCAGTTCACCATCTTTCAGCATCTTCCTTACCTGTGTCCCGCTCAAAAAAATACGGTTCTCATCACCATGCGGACAGGTCTTTTTGGTCGCCATACTTTCGCACTTCTTACAATAAAAGGAATGTTCAAAGTGTATCGGTTGTATTCCAAGTTTATCCTTAACCTTTTCCACCGTCTCCTGCGCTTCATAAGTCCCGTAATAATCTCCTACTCCGGCATGGTCTCTCCCGATAATCATATGGGTGCAACCATAATTTTTTCGGACAATCATATGGTGAATAGCCTCTCTGGGTCCAGCATAGCGCAT
>JAFGQK010000148.1 GCA_016935735.1 Spirochaetales bacterium
CATTTCCTCCTCATTATATTTATTTAAAGGCTATGCCTTTTATATTCTTTTGATTTAGAAAAAGCCACCTGCTCCGCAGGTGGTCTTTTACTTTTTTCTATCTCCTGCAAACCGGTAACCATAGCTCCGGGCAGTTTCGATCCAACCCGGTTTCCCGAGCTTTACCCGTAAATTTTTTATATGGGTGTCAATTGTCCTGACAGAGCTGTTCGTCATATACTTCAGGCTTTCCCCGAGAAGGATCTCCCTGCTTATCACGATTCCTGCATGGCTGGCAAGGTATACAAGTATTTCCCATTCCGCCTGGGTCAACAGAACTTCTTTTCCTTCAATAGAAACTTTATGGGACAGGATATCGATGGTAAGTCTTTTACCGTTTAATTCCCAGGACATGTTGTTTTCGCTTTTCCCCTTTTCTCCTGCTTTCCTTTTGAGTATAACCCTGACCCGGAGTACCAGTTCCCTGGGAGAAAAGGGCTTGATTATGTAATCATCTCCCCCGACTTCAAAACCGGTAATTCTGTCTGTTTCCGAAGTTTTTGCTGTAAGGAATATAACCGGGATATCGGATTTCATCCGGATTTCCCGGGCCAGTTTGAATCCATTACCATCGGGAAGCATTACATCGAGAATAACAAGATCAGGATTCTGCACGGTAAGCGCCTCCGGCACACCGGCCATTTTATCAAACTCCACGACTTCATGATTTTCTATCACCAGGTATGAAGTAACCGCTTCCCGGATGGCTTTGTTATCTTCAATAAAAAATATTTTTGCCATGTATCTATAATGATAAAAAGCAGAAAAAACATCAATTCTCTCTATTGAATAATATTAAAAATCAAGAAGCGGTTTGAAAATAATCAAGCAGAAAATAAAAAGCCCTGATATCAATAAACATCAGGGCTTAACGTTCAGGGATAATAATAAGAACCCCGTACTGCAAGAAAACTAGCAGCACAGGGTTATATATTTCCTGTTAGTGGGAATTCAGATAATCCCAGACAGTGTTCCGGCGGGTGCTTACATGATTGAGCAGTTCGTTAACCGCCTGGTCAAATTGACCGACTCCATTGGTGAGGTAGGAATACGTGCTACTCTCACTTTCTACATACGACCGGATTAGATTCGCATACTGCTGGATTCTGTTCCGCACTGCTGACTCATTAAAACAGCCATCCATGGCAATCCTCATTTCCTGGTGGTAAAAATCACGGTAAACAGGATCATCCATGAGGTACCGGATTAATGGCCATTGCGTGGTTATTTCATCCAGGGAAAGGCTGGGGATAGGGACACTCCATGGATTGTTCAAGGAAAGTGACAGATTCATGTCCCAGGGAATCCAGACCATGCGTCCATTATCTGTCAGATCCTGGTATACATAATAGTTCTTCGTTACCCAGCCATAGGTATCGAAATTGACGATACCTGTATTGATTGCCAGCCAGCGGAGGAATTCTTCAACATTAAATACTCCTTCCAGTCCTGAACGCCAGGAGGCTGCATTATTACGCGGGGCATTCAGGGCATTGATGACTGCCTGGATATCGCTGTAATCCCCGTTATCTTCGTTGGTTTTCTTTGTATATGCTGACTGTGAAAACGAGGAAAACTCTGCTCCCGTGCCTTCCGGTTTATACAGGTTCCCTGTATCATCCTCAAATTGATAGGTAAGCATCTGGTCAGAAGGATCTTCAATCATGGAATACAACCCCCAGTAAACCATGCCGTTTCCCGTATCAATATAGATCCTGCAGAAACCGCCACGGGCTGCCGGGATGCCCCCGTCACGGAAAATTTCACCGCACAACCTGTCACGGAGAAATGACGGGTCATACCAGTTATTGGCAAAAGTCATTTCACTGAAACCGTAGAACCGCTGATTATCGATTTCCGGGAAATTGTCTTCGAATTTATCGAAATTCAGACGAAACGGCATTTTCTTTTTTCCTTCCATTCGGGGCATGAAAAGGGTACTCTGCCCTTTGTACCGGAAACCGACATGCCACCAGGTATATCCATTGTATTCTACGGTAACCGGGACATACATCGGGTCTTCGGGACTCATTATACTCAATGAATTTACATTATTTTCAATGGCCTGGAAATCGGCAGGATCAATAAAAATATCGATCCGCGGAACGCTGTCTGTCGGAAACAACAGGTCATAATCGGCATCCGCACTTTTGTGATGGGTTTTCTCTGTCCATCCCTGCGGCCTGCCGATAAAAACCCGCTCGGATTTATCGTCGGTGAGACCATCATTATCCGTTACGATTAATTTTACATTATAATCATCTATCTCGCTAAAGGCGTGGGTTACCTGCACCCCACTGGCTTTACTGCCGTCCTTAAAGTCCCATTCATAACTGACAATGGTACCATCCGGGTCGGAGGAGCCGGATGCGTTAAAGATAACAGTTTCGTTTACCCCGGGCACAATATTGGAAATAGTGAATTTTGCCTTTGGTTCACTTCCTGTCCCGGGTGTGGGGGTGGGCGTACCTGCAGGGAATGAGGTGATAAGGCCGACATAAAACTGGGCGATTAAAAGGGCATCGACAATTCCTATACTGTTGTCACCGTCTACATCCGCAGCTAAGGCATCGAAATCCTGGACAGGCAGGTTAACATAATACCGGGCAACGAGTAAAGCATCGATGATATTAATGTCGCCGTCGGTATTCACATCTCCTAATGTTTGTGCATGAGTTGGTAAAGCAGAAAGGCTTAAGCAGAGCAGGGTGAAAACAATTATTACCGCGGGCTTTCCCCCTGTAAAAGATTGAATTTTCATTTCTTTTTCTCCTTGCTAAAAAGATTTTAATTTTCTTCATTGATTATTAATCACAGGTTAGATTCTACACAATTTTGATTGATAGGAGGACTCTATCCAGATGATTAATTATATCGACTTATCGGTATTATATCAGACAATTGTGCCCGATTTGTGAACAAACTGTGTCCAATTTGTGCATAATGTGACCATTATCTGGTAATTACCGGGATGCCGGCTCCTGCAGGTATAAAGATTACAGGTTCTATTTTTTTGGATTTGCAGGATAAAATGAAAGTAAATCCAATCCTGTAAATCCT
The DNA here is from genome assembly GCA_016935735.1 of Spirochaetales bacterium. Taxonomy (GTDB): domain Bacteria; phylum Spirochaetota; class Spirochaetia; order SZUA-6; family JAFGRV01; genus JAFGRV01. Next base: position 3,100 of record JAFGQK010000148.1, read on the forward strand.
GTTGGAATTCCATTTTTAAATTTACTGAAAGATTGTATTGTATCTTGTAATCAAAATAATATAAGGATAAAATATAAAAAAGAAAATGATTATGGAAATTGTTTTTAAAGAATCATTATCAGATCATGAATATAATCTGGACAACTATATATTAGGACCCCGGCCTGATACAAAGCCAACACCGGATTGTTATGCAATTTTATATAATAATGACACACCTGTTAGAAGGTTTGATTTATATGATGATGATTTTTATGATTTTAAGAAATTATATCATATTACGGGAAAATGGATTATTATTTGTTTTGGTAACCATGTTCACTGGTTCAATTTGGTAACTACCAGTATTATCAGTCACAAGCTTTCATTATCAGGTTCCTTCTTTTATTTTTGTGAAATACTGGAATATAAAAACAATATCTTAATAGCTACAGACGAAAAACTATATAACTATGACAGTAATTCAAATTTAATCTGGAAATCAGAATCTATTTCAGTAGATGGTGTTATAATAAATGATATTAAAAATAATTATATTTACTGCTCCTGCGAAATGGATCCTCCGGGAGGCTGGGTTGAAAAAAAGATAAATATCGAAAATGGTAAAGTAGATATAATTTCAACCTGTAAAGGATAGGATACACCAGATTACTGGACAGTGAAACAACCGGATATTTTAAAAGAAGGACGGCTGACTTAACATGCTTGGATTACCGAAAGGAGAAGTTTTTCTTGCCCCCTGGAGTGAAAAATGGGAGGAGGAATATCTTCTTGAAAAAAAGATGATTATTCAAATACTATTTCAGTTTTTTCAGGCTGGTTTATATACGGTGCCCATAACAGGTGCGAAGCAAAAAGGCTGAAAATTAAAAAAATAGATAAAAATAAGTATACTTTAAAAGGTGAATTAATTATAGATTTTGAAAGTGAAGGAGTTGCTGATAATGAAACATTCAATTTTGAAACAGAAGCAAAATTTTCCGATAGTGAATGATTCAGCAGCACCTTTCCCTCTTTTTGCTTCATGCCCCCTCTATGTGGAAGATCTGCTGGAAGAGGAATTGAAAGTATCGGGGGCTTTGAAAACGAAAAAAACGGTTGCCGGGGTACACTTCCGGGGAAACCTGGAAACTGCATACCGTGTATGTTATTGTTCCAGGATATCAAGCCGGGTTTTGCTTCATCTGGCCGGTTTCCCGGTGAAAACTCAAAAGGAATTGTACAATGGCGTATATGCGGTTCCCTGGATAGAACATTTTACCAGTGAGCAGGGCTTTGCCGTGGACTGTACCTTGAAACAGGGTATCCTGCAAAACCGGGACTATGCCGCCCTGGTGGTGAAGGATGCAATTGCAGATTATTTCCGGGATAAAGCAGGAAAGAGGCCGCCGGTGGATACGGAAAATCCGGACATACGGATTCGCCTTCATATGCACGGTTATGAAGCCATTCTGTTTATCGATCTTTCCGGTGAGAGCCTTCACAAACGGGGATACCGGGTGGCTGGTTCAAAGGCTTCCCTTAAAGAGAATGCAGCGGCGGCAATGCTTTTCCGTGCCGGATGGCCGGAACTCGCTGTAAACAAAGCTGCTTTTGTCGATCCCATGTGCGGTTCAGGAACATTGCTTGTAGAAGCGGCAATGATTGCTGCCGGGATTCCCGCGGGTAGATTCCGGACAGGTTTTGGTTTCTTCCGGTGGAAACAGCATCAGCCTGAAGTATGGAAAAGGGTTGTACAGGAAGCAGAAAAACAGTGCATGATGGAAAGTATTGGGTTTTTTAGGGGATATGATATGTCCAGCTCGGCTATCCGGGCCACGCGTGCAAATATATGCCAGGCCGGATTGAGAGAGTATATCCATGTGGAAAAACGGGAAATCGCTTCTGCAGGTAATCTGTCCGGGACAGAATATACATCCGGCCTGGTGGCTGTGAACCCGCCTTACGGGGTGCGGTTGGGGAAAAGCTCGGAACTGGTGCAATTATACCGGGAACTGGGGAAAACACTGCTTACACATTTCCCGGGATGGAAGGCGGCGGTATTGTCTTCTGACAGGGAACTTTCCTTTGCCCTGGGATTGCGGGCAGTAAAAACCAATTACCTGTATAACGGACCATTGAAATGCCTTTTAAGCTGTTTTGAACTCCGGGAAGAACAGGTCTTTCATACCTATCCGGAAAATGTTGATGAACCGGATGAGGCCCTGGTGAACCGGTTAAAAAAGAATCTGAAACGTCTGGTGAAATGGGCAAAACGTCATAGTATTTCCTGTTACCGGCTCTATGATGCAGATCTGCCGGAGTATAATGCGGCAATCGACTATTATGAAGGGAAATACCTCCATATCCAGGAATATGCCCCGCCGGGAACAGTGGATAAAAAAAAGGCCAGGCAAAGGTTTTTTCAGATTGTCCGTGCAGTACGTCAATTACTCGGTATTAAGGAAAGCGAACTGTTTTTGAAACAACGTGTCCGTCAAAAAGGGAACAGCCAGTACGAACGCATGAATCCCCGTATTCAGAAGGATTCCCCTGGCACCTTTTATATTATAAACGAGAGAGACCTGAAATTTAAAGTAAACTTTACTGACTACATAGACCCGGGCATCTTTCTCCTTGGCAGGAACCTCCGGCAGATGATAAGGGAAAAATCCCGGGACAAGCGGTTTTTAAACTTGTTTGCATACACCGGGACTGCCACGGTGTATGCTGCCGCAGGCGGCGCGGCCGCCACTCTTTCGGTGGATACAAACCGGGGATATCTCCAATGGGCGGAAGAAAACCTGGCATTGAACGGCTTTTCCAGGGCAAACCATCAATTTGTAAAACAGGATTGCCTTACATGGCTGCGTGAAAACCGGGAAGAATTCGACCTTATTTTCCTGGATCCGCCGACATTCTCGAACACAAAGAAAAAGGGAAGAATCTTTGATCTCCAGAAACAGCATGTTCTTCTGATTACCCTCTGTATGCAGTATTTAACAAAGAACGGTATGATGATTTTTTCCAGTAATTTCAAGGGTTTAAAACTTGACCTGCCTGCACTGTCTCACTACAGGGTAAAAGATCTGCATAAAAGCACCCTGCCCGAGGATTTTAAACAAAAGCCCGGGATGTATCATTGCTGGCAGATCGAGCATGTCAACAGGATGAAAGACCCAAATGGGGTAGTAAAGAATGATCCCGGAATTGCGTGATTACCAGGAACAATGCCTTAACACCATACTCACCCGGTACAAGGCCGGTATACGGCGGCAGCTTATCTGCCTGCCCACCGGTACGGGAAAAACAATCATCTTTGCATCATTCCCGGGGTTTTTCCGCATGAAAAATAAAATGCTTGTACTCGCTCACCGGGAAGAGCTGCTTATCCAGGCTCGCGATAAAATCATAAAAGCGAATCCCGGTCTTAAGGTGGAAATTGAACAGGCCGGCCGGAGGGCAGACCCGGCCTGTGATGTTGTGGTGGCAAGTGTCCCGACCATTGGACGAAAAGATTCATCCCGCATGGAACTTTTCAACCCGGATGATTTTTACCTGGTCGTGGTGGATGAAGCACATCATGCAATCGGTTCCACCTACCAGAGAATTTTTAAGCAGCTCCGATTATTGGATCCCGGTACAAAAAAGCTTCTTGTGGGTTTTACTGCAACACCCAAACGGGGCGATGGGGTGGGCTTGAACAGAATATTCGAGGAAATCACTTTTTCCAGAACCCTGCCGGAGATGATTGCAGCTCACTATCTTTCCCCCCTTTCCGGTTACCGGGTGGAAACGGAAATTGATCTTTCCGGTGTAAAAAAACATATGGGCGATTATATCACCTCACAATTATCGAAAACCGTAAATGTCCGGGAACGGAATGATCTTGTAGTGAACATATACAGGAAATACCTGGACAATCAACAAACCATCTGTTTTTGTGTGGATGTTGCCCATACATACAGCCTGGCCGGGGCGTTTACACAATCAGGAATTCCTGTTGCCCCTGTTACCGGGGAAATGGATATTGACCAACGGAAGAAAGCCCTGGATGACTTCAGTGCCGGGAACATAAAGGTTCTTACCAATTGTATGGTTCTTACAGAAGGGTATGATGAATCTTCGGTGTCAGGGATTATCCTGGCCAGACCTACCAGGTCGTCCCTGCTTTATACCCAGATGATCGGCCGTGCTACCCGTCTTCACCCGGGAAAGAAACAGGCGACAATCATCGATATTGTTGATATAACAAAAGACCATGGACTTATCACCCTGCCCAGCCTGTTCGGTTTTTCCGATACCTTTAACCTGGAAGGAAATACCACAGACCAGGTGCAGGAGGCATTACAGTGGGTTGAACAGAACCGGCCATGGGTACGAACCGATCTTACCCTTTCTCTCTCTGATTTACGCATCCGCTGTAAAAAAATCAACCTGTATGAGTTGAAACTTCCCCCTGAACTTCGTTTATGTGCCACCCTGGCCTGGACCGCAATCGGGAATAATCTCTACAGTCTGAACCTCTTGAAAGGCGAGGCAATGACCGTCGCATCAACAATCCTTGGGAAATGGGATGTGATCTTCCGCTCTAAAGGAAAGGAGGAAATCATAGCCAGTAAAGAGAATGTCCGGGAAGCTATCCGCACTGCTGAACGTTTTGTGGCAAACCAGCGGATGGAGGTATTGGGTCTGGTGAAAATCGGGACACGATGGCGGAAACAACCCGCAACAGACAAGCAATTATCACTATTAAAGGAAAAAGGAATAGAAATTCCGCAGGGTCTTACCAAAGGGCAGGCTTCTCATATCATTTCCATGTTTTCACTCAGTCACTTGAAGAAGCGGTAATCCGGTTCAATTATCCTTCCTTAAGCCAGAGAAAATGATGGGGAGGAAGGTCAACAGGGAACTTTCCTTTCATCCCCGCCTTTACTGTTATCCCTGTCAAAATACAGGTAAGCCTTTTCCCGGTTTTTGATGCCGGGGCCACTATTGTACGGATGTTATGTGAACTCATATTATGAACAGCGATAATGGATGAGCCTTCTCCCAAAATCCTTTCGATTGCAAAAACCGTTTTATGTGTTTTTAACACCTTAAAAGGGGCCAGGGGATTGAATGCCGGCTCTTTCCTTCTTACAGCGAGCATGTTCATATAAAACGAAAACACCGATTTCCGCCTTTGGATTGTCTTTAATTCCTTTTCAAGCCGGGAATAGTCGAGTTTCTCCCTGTTTATGCTTCGTAAAATCCCTGTCCGTTCCGGACCTTCCTTATAATTGACAGAACCGACAAGTGAATGGAAATAGATACCCGGGACACCCGGCATTACCAGCATAATGGACTGGGAAAGAAGAAAACGCTTTACGGAGAGGGTTTCTTCCTCGTAAGGAACGGTGACCATACTGAAATAATTGATATTCAATTCATAAGGGCTTCTGCTCCCGTCCCTGTTTTTCTTATATGAGACATCTCCCCCCCGCTGCTTTGTAAGCTGTGTAAGCGTATCAATATCCCCTTCAGGGACAAGCCCTGAAAGAGGACGAACCCCTATGCCATCGTGGGATGCGGTAAAATTAAAAAAGGTTGCAGATCCTGCCGGAAGTGTAAGATCCGAAGCCCACCTGCAGAGGTAAAAAGCCGTCTCATTGACAAGGGCATGGATAATAAGCGGGGGAAGTGAAAACTGGTATACCATCTGCGCTTCATCTTCCCCGGTCCCGAAATAGCTGATATTTTCTTCATGGGGCACGTTTGTCTCTGTAATAAGCACAACATCCGGCCGGATTTTGTCCAGGATTTTTCTAAAAAGTTTTACAATGGCATGAACTTCCGGACGGTGAATGCAGTTTGTGCCCGGTTCTTTCCATATATAGGCAATGGCATCCAGGCGGATAATCCCGGCGCCTTTTATTACATAGGTAAGAAGTACTTTTATCATCTCGATAAGAACAGCAGGATTCCGAAAATTCAGATCGATCTGGTCGTTGCTGAATGTTGTCCAGACCCATTTTTTCCCCCGGTGTGTGTCAAACGGGGTAAGAAGGGGGTACGGCCTGGGCCTGGTTACCCCGGAAAGATCGGAATTCGGGTTGCAGGTGATAAAGTACTCCGAATATTCCGGTTCACCTGCAAGAAAGCCCTGGAACCACCTGCTCCTGCTTGAAACATGGTTAAGCACCGCATCACACATAAGACGGTACTTTTTGCTTATTGCAGTAATTCCTTCCCAGCCCCCTAATGCGTTATCGACCTCGTAATAATCGATAACGGAAAACCCGTCATCGGAAGAATACGGGAAAAAGGGGAGAATATGAACGGTATTGATTGTATCCTGTATACAGGTATCTAGAAAATCAAGAAGAACCTCAAGCGGGGGACGGTGTCCGTCTGAAAGCAGGTCCGGGTAGGTAATGAGTACTGCATCTTTTTGGGTAAACTCCCGGGAACAGGAACACCCGGATTGGTTGCCGGGGAAGGCGTATTCTTCCCGGAATATATCGATAAGGGATTCGATTTTAAAAAGAACCTGCCGGGCTTTAGTTTCCCCGTAAAGTCGAATAAGCAGGTCTTTCATTACATACCACTCCTTGCCTTACAAAACTGATAGAATCCCCGGCCAGGATAATTATAACAGATTTTACGGGCAGTAAAAGGTACTTGCGGGGAAAAATGTTTAAAAACCTGCTCCTTTTATAAAATGTTTTTATGTTTTATGATATGAAGTTCTCTGAATAACTTAAGACATTTGACCTAAAAAAAATTAAGGCAATTGAATTATTTTATCCGTTAACATTTAGTATTATGCTATAAATAGAGAAAAATTAGAAAATCTGGATACGGGTAAAAGAAAGTGATTATAAACAGTTTCTTTTAGAAATCCCGGAAACCTTAAAAAAGGAGGTGAAGGGCAAATAAACCATTATTACTAAAAGCTTATTAAAATTTTAAAATTAAAGAAAAATTAAAAGGAGTACAAAATGAAATTAAGAATGATGCTAGTTTTAGCAATTTTAATGTGTTTTACCTGCTTGTTTGTAACAGCCCAGGACTACTATCAATGTTGGACCGATGGTGGTGGGTCAGTAAACGGCCAGAATTTAGGTGGAGGCCATTACAAAGTAACCTGGAGCAATTGCGGAAACTTTGTTTGCGGTTCAGGATGGAATTCATATAGCGGAACTATCAACTGGACAGGCAGCGCCAGCGGCGCTCAATATTTAGGTGTCTATGGATGGAAGACAAACCCGCTCATAGAATATTACATCGGCAGAGGCGGCGGTTCCCAGAAAGGAACATATAGTACCAGTAGAGGCTCATA
>JAFGQK010000149.1 GCA_016935735.1 Spirochaetales bacterium
CATTTCCTCCTCATTATATTTATTTAAAGGCTATGCCTTTTATATTCTTTTGATTTAGAAAAAGCCACCTGCTCCGCAGGTGGTCTTCTACTCTAATTCGCAGGTTGTAAATAAATACCCTGGTAAAATTATCTTTGAAATCCCATAAAAAAATAAAAAATTAAGTGATAAGATATTGACTCTATTAATAACATATGTTATTATTAACATATATGTAGTAGAACATATGTTATAAAAAGAAAGGAGGGTAATATATGAATATCAAATATACTATCCTGGGTTTTTTAAGCTGGCGTCCCCTTACCGGATATGATCTTAAGAAACTGTTTATCGATACGATATTTATCTACTGGTCGGGAAACAACAACCAGATTTACCGGACACTGGTGCAACTCCATCATGAGAAACTGGTTACCAACGAAGTGCAGCATCAAGAGAATGGCCCAACACGAAAGATATACACGATTACTGAAAAAGGATTATCCGAGTTACGGATATGGGTTCAATCAACACCGGAATTACCTCAATTGCGGAATTCGTTTCTCATACAACTTGCATGGGCAGATCAACTGGGACCGGAAGAATTGGATACATTGCTTAAGAAATATGAGGATGAAATCCATGTGCAATCTCTTATGTATCATGAACATAAAAAGCGGAACCTGGTAAACCCGGCAAGAACGAAGCGGGAAACCTATCTGTGGAGTATGATTTCTGATAATGTTATTGCTTCCTATGAACATGAACTCGCCTGGATACGCACATTACGCAAAGAACTGGGTGAATAGTAAAACCATAATGTTGGCTGCCCCCTGCTTAATGAATTATCCAGAGTAATAGTGTAGCCAATGGTGCAAGAAAGGAGTAACGATAATGAAAACAAAACCATTATACAAATCGCAAGGCGGTAAAGAAAAGATTATGACATTATATAATAAGGTATTGTCTCAATGGCCTGTACCCTGTGAGTATATCACTATTCCAACACAGTATGGGAATACGTTTGTCATCGCCAGCGGGGATAACGCAGCCCCACCTCTCCTGCTTCTTCATGGCTCCGGATCAAATTCCGCAACCTGGGCATATGATGTTATCGAATACAGTAAACACCTGCGTGTTTATGCGGTTGATATTCCCGGGGAGCCGGGGAACAGTGCCCCGAACCGTTTTCCATGTACCGGTTCCGCTTTTGCAGGGTGGCTGGATGAGGTACTTGATGGATTAGCTGTCGATAATGTTATTCTTGGCGGAATCTCGCTGGGCGCATGGGCTTCACTGAAATACGCTGTTTATAAACCCGGGCGGGTAAACAGGCTTGTTGCCATTTGTCCTGCCGGTGTGTATCCTCTTAAATTTTTTATCTCCCTGCGTTTAATCGGATGGTCCTTGCTTGGTGAACGGGGATACGATAAAGTAAAACACCTTCTTTTTAAAAATGAACCGGTTACAAAAGAGGCAGAGGATTTTTTGATACTTACCATGAAGTATTTTAATTATCGCACCGGTGCAATTCCTCTTTTTACAGACCGGGAATTACAGAGACTGACAATGCCGGTACTGTTTCTTGCCGGCGAGGGGGATATCTTTATTTATCCCCATAAAGTGGCGGAGCGGTTGCGGAAATTCGTCCCGGACCTTACGGTCACTATTTTTAAAGAGAAAGGACATGCAGTGATTAACAAGGCATCATATGTCCTTTCCTTTTTAAACCAGTAAATACAATAACCAGTGCACTATTGGATAGTACCTTATAAATTACCATCTTGGTTCAACTCGTTGAATAGTGTACTGGTTTTTTAATGTACTTTACCTATAGTTAGATAACAGCATACCATCGGGAATGATGAAACCGGGCACGAGATTTTCCGAATTGTTACCAAATTGAAGATTAATCATTCTTTTGTACGTATACTTCGGATTGGCGATATAGGGATTCAATACAAAAAGATTATCATATTCATTCGTACCAATGGATTTTGGCGGATACGCATGGAGAAGGGAGAAAAGAGAAAGAAGATTCTCTCTATTACCGGCGATTAATATACGGTGAGAATAACTTTCATCAATTTGATCGAGTAAGGTATCCAGATCATCCGGATCATACGATTTTACCTTTGCCGGATCCAGGGCCAATTCAGTAACCAGTGGCTGGACTGTTGCTTCAGATAAGGTGGTCGTATCCGAATATGTTTCGGTAATTTCCGTCTTTTCAAGCATATGCACGAGTGAATCCAGGCCTGATTGTTGATTCATATTGCGTACCATGAAGATTGTTCGTCTTGGATAAAGGTTAAGAATTGATTCCCCATACATGTCATTACTGTTTGCCCCATATTGAAAGTTAATGACATTACAGGAATATGCGGCACTCACCTCATCCGTCGTTATCATATAAAGGTTATCATAATCATTAACTAACGCCGGGGGGGAAAGTCCCGGCAAATCCAGTATGACAGGGATTGTATCACTGTGAGCCACAACAAGCACAACATCACCCGTATTATTCAAATAAATTCTTTTATAAAAATCATCCGGTACCTCGGAATCCCCGGCATATTCTGTTGGTTTAATACCCAGATAATTTGCCAGGGGTGCAGCTGTTTTTTTTGATCTGATGCAATCAGTAACATAGATCGCTGTTATATTTGCTTTTGCCAGAACGTGCACCAGCTTTTCTGCCCTTTCCTGACCTTCTATTGTCAGGTCATCATTGATCCGTTCAGCATGCCGGACAAGCAGGATTGTGGTTACCAGGGGAACATACAATCGAATGTTATGTTTTAATGCTGCTCCTTCCTTTACCTTTATACAGCCGGGATGTGATGAATAATCCTCATAATCTTTATGAACAACTGTAACATAATAGCTGCCTGGTAGCAGCGCGGTGCAATAAAAACCCCTTTCATCCGAAAGGACATTGATTTTTTGCCTTCCTGACGTATTCATGAAAGTAATATTGACATTGGAAAGCAACGATCCGTTATCTGATCTGACATACCCGCTACATCCCTCCCGCTGTGCAAAAAGGAAGTACGGGAATGCAATAATAACCATCATGATAAAAAAGAGAGATTTATTTTTCATATATTCCTCCTTATATCTTTACCAACTTAATCATGGAATTAAGATTTTTTTACTTTGAACATCTTTTTACTCCATTTTATTATACCAGGCCGTATACGATAGTACAAGCGTTTTTTAACTGGTGCAATCTTCAAACGGGATTTTTGGGAAATGAAAACTCAAAGATACGTGGGCTGTGGACAGCCATCGTTTTAAGACACACACAACCTCCTGGCACTGCGGTTCAATTTTTTTAAGCTGAAGATGAGTCGATTATTTTAAGAATCTTGTATAAAATCAGGAATTTTGCTACTATCAAAAAATACTATACAAGGAGTTGTAAAATGAAAAAAATTTTATTAGCAAGTTTTATTCTATTGGTAATGACAGGTTTTTCCCTGTTTTCCGTGGAATTATACGGGTATGTAGGTAGTGTTCAGGCATCGAATTATGAACAGCAGAAGATTGTATTGGATTCTTCACAACCTGTTATTGGCATCATTTCAGGAGCTCCCGTTCTTCAGAAAGATATCCGCACACTGCTGCTTGATACTTATTCCAGTTCAGTTTTCTCTGCCCTTCTCCAGGCCCGTGCAAATAACTGGTGTGTTAAATTCA
>JAFGQK010000150.1 GCA_016935735.1 Spirochaetales bacterium
CTTTCATTATTTTATTTTCGGTCTTTTATTTCTGTGTATTCAGTGTGTTCCGTGGTTTTTAAAACCTGTTATGGCGTTCGCACCCCAATAATTGTTGATAATTATCAATAACCGGAAGACTTCAGGATTTCGGGTACAATTCTTAATATGGAATATTTTGAGCTGGTAAAAACTACGGAGTATTTAGCGAATGATGAAGGATGAATGATGAAGGATGAAGGATGAATGATGAAGGATGAATGATGAAGGATGAAGGATGAAGGATGAAGGATGAAGGATGAAGGATGAAGGATGAATGATGAAGGATGAAGGATGAAGGATGAATGATGAAGGATGAAGGATGAAGAAATGGAAACAATCTGCGTCATCTGAAACAGGCAGTCTGAACTCATATGGCCATGCTTGATTATCTGTAGTTTTTTCATACCCTGGATAAATCAAACCCCGGGATTGTACAAAAGCTTAAAGATTCTTTAAAAACCCCTGGAGGAATGCAGGAATCGGCTAAAGAAAACCAGGAGATTTAGGGGGAATGGAAGGCTTTCTTTATTTATGAATTCTGTACTCCCAGGGTAAATTGTATAAAATTTTGCGAATTCGCCAAATTCGGGTGATTTCGCTACTGTTTTTGATAAATCTTTATGGTACAAGAAATTAACAGAAGGGGGGCGGTGCGGATTATCGAATTTTAGCGATTTCACCAATATTCATAAAGATAAAAAACAATCATCATTTTATATAATTCTCTATCTTATAAAGAATTAGTTTATTTGGCATGATTCTTGCAATTAAGATAAATGGAAGAAATTTTAAATAGTTAAGGAAAAGCGATTAATTTTATGTATTATAACAATATATACTTTACTATAAAACAAAATACTTTGACAGATATAATCATCTGTGGTAAGATATATGGATTTTTCAGGAAAAATAGAATTGCTGAATTATATAGATACAAAAGTAGAGAGGATTTTATGAAAGCAATCATTATTTTTCTCATAATTTTCTTACCAGTCAATGTTCTTTATGCGGATACCCGGGGGCTTAAGGATGTTGAAAAAAAGCTTAACCAGAGGATTGTTCTCGGGAGACAGTATCTTCTGCTTATTGCTTCAGACAGATATGAACATTGGCCCCACCTCAAGAATCCCGTATCTGATGCAAAGGAAATAAAAAGGGTCATTACCTTGCGTTATTATATTGATGAAGTGATTGAACTGTACAATGAGGAAGCAACAAAGGCGAATATTTTAAAGACCTTCGGGGATTTGCAAAAGCGCCTTGAAATAAACGATTCTCTTCTTATTTATTATGCAGGACATGGGTATTATGATAATGAAATAACAAAAACAGGATTCTGGATTCCCACAAACGGGGGATTGGACAAACATGAACAGGACAACTGGATTCCCAATTCCCAGATAAGGGGGATGATAAGTAATTTTAAAGCTTCCCACATCCTCCTGATATCTGACAGTTGTTTTTCCGGGGATATTTTGAGCACCATGCGCGGTTCGGAACACATGGATACTGTTCTGGATACCATCAAGGACAGGCAGGTGATTACTACCTACAACCTTACTTCCCGTCAGGTGATTACCTCCGGTGCTTCGGAGTTTGTGCCGGATAATTCTGAGTTCGCCCTCCAGCTTAAAATGACCCTGGAAAAAAACAATAATCCGTATCTTGACCCCTTTACTTTGTACAGCCACATCAAAAAGGGAATTCATTCCACCCTGCCGCTTTTAGGCTGCCTGAACGGGACAGGCCACCAGGATGGTGCATCCTTTTATCTTTTCCTGAAAGATGCCCCGGAGGGGGGAGATACGACCACTCTTTCAGATCAACCGGACAGTATAGGCCGGGATACTGATAGCGGGGTAAAAAAAGCTTGTATATTATTGGAAAGACTTTCCCTGAATTTGTTTGCCGGTTACAGCGCCCCGGTGATAAATGAAATAGCAGAAAACCTTTCACCATCGTTTTTCCTGGATTTTCTGATATGGTACAGAATACTCGATATACAAACAATACATGTATCACTACTCTTCGGTGGCCTTTTTACCTGGCATGCAAAAGCACCCGGTTTCCCGGATAAGAACAACCTTTTACTCACCGGTCCTGCAGGCGGAATCAGTATGGGATTTACATTCCCGTTTTACAGGATGATGGGTATTTTCCTGAATGTGCTGGGTGGCTATGGGATATCGATTGCTGAAAGCGGGTCGTATGACCGGACAGTATCGTCCTTTGGGGATCCTGTTGTTCTTGGCCAGATGGAGGTGAAGTATACAGTTGAAAAATACCTCATTATTTCTGTTAAAGGGTCCTACATGGTGGTATTTTATACCGGGGAAAATAATATGTGGCTGCATGAAATATGCGGAGGGATTGGTATCGGGTATGCATTTTAAGTTTTTTTTACAGGAATAACAGGATGTACAGTATAAAAATATCGAAGATTATTAATAAAAGAAAAGTTTAGTGATATACAAGGAGGTGAAATGAAAAAACAGCCAGGGCTCTGGATATTGATGTTAATCCTCATTATCCTGGTTTCAGGATTTGTCATGACCTGTAACCAGTCAGGTATCGGCAATATCCTTGCTGGTGAAACAGGGATATGGGGAGAATCGCTGTTCGGCGAAAAACGGTTCGGAAAATAATTAAAAGGGCAGGGGAATCTTGATCCCCGGACCCTTTAAAGTGCACTTACAATAATCGGATTGATCAATCCTCTAAACAATAATAGAGGAGGCATTTAAGATGCAACAACGAAAGCGTAGAAGAAGGATTGGCAGGAAAAGGATTACCATCATCGCACTTGCTTTTTTCTGTATCCTGTTTCTGTCCATGTGCGAGATTGATGGTGAGGCAACCCCGACACCTGCCCCGACATCCGGTCCCACTCCGGTAACTGGTGCGGCAGGAATTTGGGGGGAGTCACGGTTTGGTGAAGCGGTCTTCGGGCCGTAAAAATGGTGAATGATTTCCGGTAAAGAATATCCAGCCGGAAATGAACGAATGAAACCATGCTTGTAGAGCATTATGAACACATATGATAATTAATGGAGGTGATAAAAATGGAAAATAATAAAAGAACCAGTGGGATATTGAATGGCATAAGCAAGAAAACGGCCATCATTGGCTTTACTCTCCTGCTTTTTTTAGGAGGGATCATTATCTTTTCCGATATTACAAAACCATACACTTTTAAAGACGGGGATATTATCTCTGCCAGCCAGGTAAATGAAAACTTTAACAGGCTGTATGCAAAAGTAAACGAACTTGAGGATATCGTTAATCCCGGAGGTGGTGTTGCATTGCCTGCCGGTACGATCATGCCGTTTGGCGGGACTTCGGATAAAGTGCCGGAAGGCTGGCTTCTCTGCGATGGAACGGCTTATGCAGTGAGTGAGTATTCCGAATTATACAATGTAATTGGAACAAATTTCGGGAGTGTAAATGCCGGTATTTTCAATGTGCCGGATTTGCGCGGTATGTTTTTATGCGGTGCGGATAATGGAAAAGGCGAGGACCCGGATTCCGGATCGCGAACAGCCCTTCAGGACGGGGGGAATACAGGGGATAATGTGGGGAGCAGGCAAGGGTATATGATTCAAAACCACAGCCATTATATGATTTATAGTTATGAAGATGGTGGTAATGGAACACATATAAATGGTGAAGATGGTAATAATGGCAACATAGATACATCTGTATATGGTGGAAATGAAACCCGTCCGGAAAATGTTTATGTCAACTTTATCATTAAGTATTAAGCGTATATAATAAACTACCAGTCAAAAGCCATCAGTGACAGGTGAAAGTACTGTTTCCTGATGGCTCGAGATTGTTTAATAAAAGGAGGACCGGCCACATGCAATGTTATCGGAAGAAAAAGCTGCTTCCTTTCGTTTCCGGCATTATCCTGCTTATAATCATCCTTCCCCTTTGCATAAGCAGCGAGGAGAAATCCATCTCTTTTACCTGGGCATTCTTCTGCAAAATACCGGATGGTACCATCCATACCACCGATTATACAAAAAATACCATATTCCTTTCCGGGGATTATGAACTCAAGATTTTTCTGCGGCATGAAAAAGACACGTTTCTTTACCTGTTCCTTCATGATGCGGAAGGGGACCTTTACCTCTTCTACCCGGCGTTTTTCAGTGATTTTGAAGTAATTACCAAACCCGAACAGAGTATCTATATCCCGGAAGACCTTGAATGGTTCAGCCTCGAAGGAAAGGGAAAAGAGAGATTCTATCTTCTCGCTTCGGCAGAACGGCTTGCCAGATTGGAGAATTATACGGAAGCGTACCAGAAGGTTTTTTACAGCAGCACAAGCAGTAAAGAAGATCTTAACGAATTAAGGCAGAAGGTAATTGACGAGATACGAAGACTCCGGATCGAACATTTTGCCCTTATCAAGAAAGCGCAGGATGCCGTCCTTCTCGTTGCAGGGGAGTTCCGCGGGCTGGATAAAACCCTTGAATTCCCTGCCCAACAAATTACAGTACAGGGATTTTATGCAAGGACTATAAGAATTGAGCATTGATATTTCTGGATTTCCTTCTTTTATAAATAATCCCTGGAAATCAGACAGCTAACAAGGTTGATTTCTTATAAGGAACTATTTGTGAGCAACAAGAATCAGCGAATTGTCGATAACCAGGTCAGGAATGCATAGCACATGGATTCAGACCTGGAGAAATTTTAAGCGAATATTTTTGGAGTAAATGATGAGGAGGAGGGTGTCTTTTAGATGTAAAAATCCCTGTATGGGGAAAAATGCAGGCAATATATAGCATATTTTTGGAATATCCACACCAATTCAGAAGTAGATTCAAACAATTGATGAATGTACGTTAACAGGAAACGGCTGTTCCTGGTATCTTTTTGCCATCTTCGTATTTTCGTTACAAGCTTCCTGACCCACCTGTCGCCATACCTTTTTACAAAATCCACATACCCGGAAATCACCCACCTGAGTAATTGTGCAATACTGAAAAAGTTCAAGTCGTCATGAAGCATTTTCAACCTTCTATACACATAATCAGGAATGCTAACAGTAACATGTTTCCGTTTCACATTCGTATCTTCATTAATCAATTCATACCTGCTCTCTCTCTGTACACCGAACATATGTTCCTTTTCAATAACAGTAAAGAACTGTAATAAAATACGGTTTATTGTTCCATACAGGCTTCTGGTCTTCTGAAACAATTCAAGACTTTTTAAAGCATCAATCATTTTCGTATCCATTTTAAAGTGGAAAATAGTCATCTTGATTTCATCTTCACTCATATATAGTCTCCTTTCAAGACATAAATTCAGATAAGGGAATTAAACGTGTTACGGGTCGAAAATCCTGGTATTATTCCAAGATTTTCGACCCGTAACACGTGCGTTGACCGGATCCTTCATGGATGTAATGTAGTTACAGGTCATAGAGCATTTCCGGCTTCTCTTGTTTTGGGTTGCGGGCGTAGCCAATGCTGTGTTGCCATATATATTAATGGGGTAAAGTTACTTCCTGCATTGCTTTTTCATAAAAATTTTTTTTCCATTTCCTGTACCTGCTTCCGTGAGGTTTCTCATAATATAATACCCCAATCATGTGAAATGATTTACAGGTGATGATGATTTTTATCAACTACACCGGGAATAATCTGCACAGGATTCCTGAATCCAATTTATGTGATCTGTAGTTTTTTTATTCTTTATCACCATAAAAAGCTGCATATACACTTTCCCTTTGCACACAAATACAAATACCTCCACATGACACTTTTTCCTCTTCACAAATCCGTTCATACCTGTTATCATGAACACACATGAAAATAAAAACAAAAATTGTAACAAAATTAAAAAAAGCATGGCCTTTTGTTTTTGTCGTCACCTGCTCGTTTCTCCTTGCAGGGATTCTTTCCCTGTTATTCCCGGCACTCTTTGACATAGGGGAAGCCCAGTTAATCGACCAACTTTTCCGCTTGCGGTATACGCTTTTTCACAGGGAAGCAATAAGCCAATACCTGATTCATGTTGTGTTTGATGATGAAAGTTATGCTTCCCTTGAGAGTTCCCCCTGGGACAGGCAGGTATATGGGGAAATCATGGAAATTCTGAAACAGGCAGGAGCCGGGTATATTGCTTGTGATATATTTTTTCAATACAGGAAAGACGGCAGTGGGGATGAATTTTTTATTGATGCAGTAAAACAGGCCCGAAATGTCTACTTTCCCGTGGTTGCCTATGAAATGCCCTTCTCCCTGCCGGGAAAAGAGGGCATTCCGTCCCGTGTAGCGCTATCAGTTATTAAAGAATCCCTCTTTTATCCTGTAATGAAAAAGAAAGGAAATCCGTTTACATCAGAATATATCCTTACACCATTTGATGAGCTTTTTGAATATTCGGCCGGTACAGGGCATATCAATTGTTCCCCGGATATTGATGGGATCAACCGGACATTTCCCCTCATCTATCAGTATAATGACGGATTCCTGCCGGCTTTAACCCTTAAGATGGTCTGTGATTACCTGGGTGTTGATGCATCGAACATCGAGATAACCTTTGGAAAATCCATAGTCTTGAAACATGCCCGTCTTACCGGGAATAGAATCAGGGATATCACCATTCCTGTTGATACCAGGGGAAGGGTGGTGATTAATTATGTTGGACCCCGGGAGGATACGTTTTATGAAATTTTCGTAAAAAGCTTGTTAGCCTCCCGTGATGATGTAATGCTCCAGAATCAGCTCGAGGATACCTTTGAAGGGTCTTTGGTTCTCATATCCGATACTTCTGTTCGGAACAAAGATGTAGGCCCCGGTATCTTCAACAGCCTTATCCCTTACAGTGATATCCTTATCACCCTGACAAATATGGTGATGACGGAAAATTTCTTAAGACCATTAAGCGGGGTTCACTTTTTTATCATCATTTTTATTTTTGCTCTTCTACTTGTTTATTCATTGAGCTTTCATCGATTAAGCCTGTTCCTGTTGGGTTCTTTTATTTCCGGCAGGATCTGGCCGACCGCCTTGGTATCCCGTTACACATACCTCCCCTGCGTGAGCGGCCGGGTGACATCAAACTTCTTTTTGATTATTTTTTACACAAAACTGCAAGGGAAATGGGGAGAGACGTACCAGCTTATTCCCCGGATCTTATTCTGTTATTAAGCACCTATTCTTTTCCCGGAAATGTAAGGGAACTGGAGAATATGGTTGAGTATGGATTAAGGAAAAGCAAAACAGGTACGTTATCCATAAAACCATTCAGAGACAGAATGCAAATAAAAGAACATCCGGCTGCGATCGATATCATCGATGCATCCGGTAACAGAAAAATATTTGTATACCAGGGCGATCTTGAAACACTATTGGCAGATATTGAACGTGAATATATTATAAAAGTATTAAAGGAAGCAAAAGGAAACAAGAGCCGTGCATCTGAAAGCCTTGGTATGGATATTCACAAATTAAAACGAAGGTTAAAGAAATTCAGAATGGAATAAACATTATTCTTCCATAGGAGCTTCCCATTTCAATCCTGCGGTTCGGGAAAATAATGAAATTTCGTATTATTACAGAAGAAATGTAGTCAGGAAAATCACACCCAATTACCCGATGAACACTGTAGCTTGAAATTCATTGCATATTACAGTATATTTAATATGAGGAGTTCTTCCTGAATAAATATAATCAATAAAAATATCAATCACATAAATGTCGTCATTTATCTTTTTGAGTGGGGTGTATGATGATTAAAAATGATAAATTAATGATATTTATTTTTCTTTGTCTTGTGCTTTCCTGGGCATGTGATATTACTTTTAATAATCCGTTTACAGAAGATACATATACGGATGAAAAGCAGACACCTGAATCGACAGTAGAACCAACCCCGGGACCTACGGAAGAGTCTACGCCTGAATCAACACCTGAATCAACGCCAGAGTCAACACCGGAGTCGACGCCGGAATCAACACCGGATGGTAATAATGATACACCGGAGTCAGCAGAATCAATAATCCTGGAAGGAGGCACTGCCACGGTCTATGCAGATACTTCAGCAGCAAGTAATGCAGTTGCTTTACCAGGGGGTTTTGACTGCTGTGTTCCTTTTGAGACAGAGTCAAATGATCTGTTTTACCGTATCGAACTGGGTGCCGGGGATACTATCAGTATTATTGTTACTCCAACTGGTTCATGGGATGTGGCGATCTATCTTTTTACCGATGCCCAGGATCCCGATGGAAGCTGTGTAGCTGGTGCTGATGATGAATTGTTTGGTGATCCGGAAGTTATTCTTTATACTGTTCCCGATGGTGGTGATGGAATCTATATTATTGGTATTGATAGCTGGTATTCAGAGGATTACGGACCCTTTGACTTATATGTAGAGGTATATTGATTTTTCCGCATTAACTGTACTTATAATTTGATCTGGAAAGTATAATTTATCATTTCATTTAAGAATTTAACATTCTATCATACTACGATGAAGCTGTTTTCTTGAAAATTTTTATTAATAAAATGCTTGAATAATACCCGGAGTGGAATTAAAATTTGTAACAAACATGGGAGGGATTGGATATAAATGCGTTTTAGAAGGAGTATTGCCGGATGGAAAATGGAAAAAATGTATTATTATTAAGTACAACTTTTAATGAACATATGTTCGGGGATAAATGGAAATTTTATGAATGCATGTTTGCGCCAGTCGGTTTGCTTTACCTTGCCACTCCTTTAAAAGAGCAGGGGTATAAGCTTTTATTAGTCGATTTAAATGTGGAGAAATTCGAGAAAAAAGATTTTTTAAATCTTTTAAAGCAGCAGAATTTTATTTTAATAACATGTTACAATAGTACAATACATAATGTCAGGAAAATAATCAGTGATATAAGAGAAGTGAATGAGAAAGCGTTTGTATTATGCGGCGGACCATACTGTAATTTAAGCCGGGAGTATATTGAAGGATCAGATGTTACCTGTATAGGCGAGGCCGAAAATCATATTGTTCATATCCTGGATAGTATAGTGAATAAAAAATCACTAAAGAATATACCCGGATTGATATATAAAAATAATGGAAAGATTGTCGATACAGGCGGATATATGCAGGTTGAAAACCTGGATGCAAGTATGCCCCCATTACTTGAATTAGCAAAAGGAAAGGATTACGGGTATATATCCAGTATGAAGGTGAATGTTGCACCGATATCCAGCTCCAGGGGATGTCCTTTTTCCTGTTATTATTGTACGTATAAAGGTTTTAAATTCAGAACCAGAAGTATTGATAAAGTAATTAATGAAATAAAGGAAATAGTTAAAGCAGGTTATGAATATATATTCTTTTGTGATGATAATTTTCTGGTGTATAAAAAAAGGGTCCATGAAATAATGGATAGAATAATAAAAGAAAAAATAAAGATTAGAATATTCCTGGCATCCAGGGTGGATAATGCTGATTATGAATTATATAAAAAATTGCGAAAAGCAGGTGTTATGCTCTTGCTTTTTGGAATAGAAAGCGCGAATCAGGATGTCCTTGATTTTTATAATAAAAAGGCTACCGTAGAACAGGCAAGAACAGCAGTTCGTCTTGCCCATAAAGCAGGGCTTCTTACCCTGGGCTATATCCTGATAGGATCTCCTGTTGAATCGGAAGAACATATCAATAACAATAAGATCTTTTTCGATGAGGTCCCCCTGGATTTTACAACAGTGGGAATCCTCCGTTATGAGAAAGGCTCAAAATTGTGGACCGATCTTTATGAAAAAGGCGAGATAGGGGTGGATGATTTCTCAATTATCACCAGTAAGAAATTTTCCAGGTATTCTTATAAAGAATGGCTTCAATTCCATGAAAGTCTGTTAAGGCATTTTTATCTTAATCCCGGGAGAATAGGAAGAATTATCGTTAAATTGTTTAAACTGGGACAATTATCCCTTCTTTCCCGGTTTTTTAAGGAAAATAGCATTTCCACCTTTTTTAGCTATATTAAGACATATGGGAGAGGAAAAGTATATGATACAGATACCGATCCTTTATCCATATAACAGATTGTAATCCAGATTCTTAAATATCATCCTGCTTTAATTTGAATATTTCCAGAAGGATATTTTTAGCCTCATCTGCATGAATATCCTGCTTAATAAGATCCTTTAAATCCTGTATTGCCCCATTTCTGTTTTCCACCTCTATTTTAATATCCGCATTTTCCAGCTCGGTATACAGGTCCCTTGATTTTTTTATTGAACCAAGCCTTAAATAACAGAGGGCAATATTATAGCGTGCATAGAGGGCGACAACAGGATCGATCTCAAAGGCTTTTTCAGAAAGGCTAATACAACGCTCGAAATCACCTTTTAAATAATTTTCCCAACCGGCATTTCCGTAAATAACAGCTCCTAATTTCTGTCCATCAGGGACTTCCGAAAGAATCTCCGGGTGTTCAGTAAGTACTCCAAGTGCTTTTTCATATTCCTGATTTTTCCAATGCTCTTCTATTTGCAGAAGCGGGGCAACGTTTTTAAGAAACATATTTCCCCCGATAATTCCTGTAATTAAAATAAGCACACCTATTCCCAGTACTCCGATATATTTTTTTCTTCTTTCACCTTCATCTACCGGGGTAAGGGGCTTTCGGAGGATGAATCCTGTTCCGATTCCTGCAAGGAATCCACCGATATGTCCGGCATTATCGATATAATTCATAATAAAACCGGAACCAAGACTCATTCCGCTGATAAGTATTATCAAAACAGCTGTTCTCCGGGTAAAATGCTGTGGTAATGCAAGATCTTTATTTATCATGAATGGTATGAGAGCACCGGTTATTCCCATTATTGCACCTGATGCACCTGCACTGGCGACAAAGGCATTCAAAAAGAGACTTGCCACATTGCCTGCGAGTCCGCTTACAAGGTAAATCAGGGTAAAAGCAATACTCCCATATGACCGTTCAGCAATATTTCCTATAATCCAGAGTACCGTCATATTGACTATAAGATGGAAAATTCCAATATGAACAAACATGCAGGTAAAAAGACGCCACCATTCATTATTATCCAGAATAAGTGGTGTATATTTTATACCCCAGGGGAGAAGTTTGGTCAATTCCGGTGTAAAAATCGAAACCCCGGAAAAACTCATAAGGAGAAAAATCAGGGTATTAATAATAATGAGGAGGGGAGTCGAATAGATATGGGGGGTAATCTGTTTAAGATACTCCCGGTACGTCATTAATACCTCCACCTTGCCTGTATCCAATGTTATATTGATATTATCCTGCGGGGAATGTGTTGCCGAATCAGGGGAAAGTGGTTTTTCTTTATTTGTATCTTGTTCTATTTCCTGCTGTTCATCCTTTATTTCAGCTTTTTCAGGAATTTCTTTATTTTCCTTATCAGGAAGGGTATTCTCTGTCTGAATATTCTTATCTGCCTCCTGTGACTGCTCATCATTTTCAGACAGAATTTCCTTTATATGCTCTTTTTTTTTGATTTTACAATTCAGGGAATCTCCGGTCGGCTCCAGGATACCCGGGACTTCATTCCATTCCCCGCATTGGGGACATGCGGCAAACTTCCCAATATCAAGTTTAAGAACAACAAGATCGGTTTTACATCTGGCACACTTAAATTTTTGCGGCATGAAATAACCTCCTGTTTATTACCCTATCACATTAAAAAGAGAATTGAAACAGATTTCCCGGATTTTTACCGTATAAATGCGAGTGCTACCGGGCTGTTTTTCACAGTACTTTGTAGAGTTACAATTTGGGGCTATCCAAAAAGTCCAATTTTATCAAAATTAAACTATATATAGTGGTGTTTATAAGATATAAGGGTGGGAATTCGATATCGGGCAAGTCCTATTGACAAAAAGAAATAAGTAACCACAGATTCCACAGATTTCTCAGATTTTACCATATCTTAATCTGTGAAATCTTATATAAATCTGATCTTATTTTTTAAATCTTAATATTTATGAAAAAAATCAATTTTTTTTTATTCTCCAATATTGTTCCTTATAAAGATTAATCATTCAGACTGATTTTAATCCGAAATAGTTTAGTACTCGTTTATCCGACCCCATAACTCTATGTACTTCCATGCCAGCGTCAATA
>JAFGQK010000151.1 GCA_016935735.1 Spirochaetales bacterium
GAGAATATGGCCGGTAAACAGGTTTGGGCCTATCCGGTAAGAAAGCCAGGTAAAAATAGAAAACTTATTGAATAGAGAATATGGCCGAAGTCGCCGCTGCTATTGATGAGGCGTATGCAGGTGAATTATAATACGCTTTTCGTCTCCATGGTAATTTTCGCACCGGAGCGAAAATCTAAAGGAATATCAGCAACAACTAATTATCATCCCCGAGATACTCACAACCATAGTTACCATTTTTGTATTCCATTATTTTCTTCCTTAATATTTCCGGGTAGAGCGGCAGACTGGTTAATTTTACTACCTCTTATCATCCGTTCCTGACATATCAGGATTGTTCAGACGTAACTGTCCAGTCACCTTCATACTCATACACAATTGACAAACTTATCCTCCTCCTTTATAGTTGTAGCCGGTATTTTTAACCGGAAAACGGAATAAAGCAATCTTTTATTCAAGGAGTTACAATGTCTACAATAAAACCTGTTCATTATACAATTTCATTAACACCGGATCTTTCTTCTTTTACCTTTTCCGGGCTTTGTAAAATTCACCTGGAAACTTCTGAACCGGCTGGAGAAGTAAGGCTAAAAGCCCTTGAACTTGATATTGAATCCTGCCGGTTAACGGGAGGCAGTGAGGAAAAGGAGTGTCGCTTTAAGCTTGATGAAAAAAAGGAAGAACTCATCATCACTCTCCCCGGCATGCATACCGGTGATATATCCCTTTCCATTTCATACAAGGGACTCATCAATGATAAAATGGCCGGGTTTTACAGGAGTTCATACAAAACCGGCAGCGGCGATTTGAATTCTATCGCTGTTACCCAGTTCGAGGAAAGTGATGCCAGAAGGGCATTCCCCTGCATGGACCATCCGGCATATAAAGCCCGCTTTTCAATAGAAATGATTATCGACAGCCAGCTGGATGCCATTTCAAATGAGGATATTGATAAAGAAGAAACATTACCCGGGGGAAAGAAACGGGTGCTTTTTAAAACAACCCCAATCATGTCCACGTATCTTCTTTTCTTTGGTGTTGGTACTTTTGAAAAACTCACCGATAAGGAAGATTCCAGGGTACGGCTTTATTGTGTTCCGGGAAAGATACAATACGGCAGCTATGGGGTTGAGTTCGGGAGAAAAGCCCTTCATTATTGCGAAACCTACTATGACATCCCCTATCCTGTTTCAAAGATGGATTTAATTGCTGTCCCTGATTTTGCATTCGGGGCAATGGAAAACTGGGGTGCCATTACCTTCAGGGAAAATCTTCTTCTTCACTATCCCGGTATCACTTCGCGTGGCGGAGAGTACAGGATTTGCGAGGTCTGCGCACATGAAATCGTGCACATGTGGTTCGGGAACCTTGTTACCCCTACAGACTGGAAATACCTCTGGCTGAATGAGAGTTTTGCAACGTTATTCGGATATGCCGTTGTCAATCATTATCACCCGGAATGGGACATGTGGGATCACTTTATCTCGGGCCAGACAGCCGGTGCCCTGGAACGGGATTCATTAAATGATACCATTCCCATCGAGATTCCCGGCGGCGAACATGTTGTTATCAATACAAGCACTTCCCCGATTATCTACAGCAAAGGGGGAAGCATCTTAAGACAATTAAAAGAGTACATCGGCGATGATTCTTTCCGCAAAGGGCTGCATCATTATTTAAAGACCTATGCGTATGACAATGCATCCACCCGGGAATTCTTAAAAGCTTTTGAGCAGGCATCGGGGGTGCCTGTTGCCGGTCTTATGAAAACCTGGATAGAACAGCCGGGATTTCCCCTGGTAACAGTACAAAGGGACGGGAACTCGCTTCTCGTACAGCAGCGGAGATTTACCTACCTGGATAATCCTGCGGATAGGAAAAATAGATCTGGTCAAACCTGGAATATTCCCCTTACCATCCGTGTCGGATATGAAGACGGGAAATTCGAAGATATAAAAATCCTTTTTCATGAAAAGGAAAAACACATAAACCTGGATAAATCATTCATCAATTATAAGATTAATCCCGGCCAGACAGGATTTTACCGGGTTTATTATAAAGATATAAAGAACCTGGAAGCATTGAAAACCTTGATAGCAGAGAAAAAACTCTCACCGGCTGACAGGTGGGGATGCGAGAATGATCTGCATGCACTGGTGAATGCATGTATTATCCCGTTCCGGGAGTATTTATCATTCCTTTCTGCATATAATTCCGAAGATGCCTGCCTTCCCCTTACAAGTATTGCAAATTATCTTTACCGCAGTTTCTTTATCCTTTCCGGCAGCTGGCATGATCCCATTCAAAAGACAGGGCTTGCGATTCTCGAGACTGCTCTTGACCGGATCGCCTATTATCCGGGGAAAGGGGAAAGTTACACCACATCGGTCCTTCGTACACAGATTCTTTATGATGCGGTTTTTTTCGGTTCGGCAAAAACAAGGGATTTCTTATTACAACAGTTTCACTCTTTATGCGACGGCAGGGAAGTACATCCGGATCTCCTCTCAAATACCATGATGGCCGGGGCTTTTCTTGAACCGGAAAAGGCATGGGATGTACTCATAAGACGGTTTACCACAACAGAGAGTGAGCATGACAGGATAAACATCCTGAGCGGTTTGAGTTTCTTTTCGCAAAAGGATATTATCATGAAAGCCCTTTCCTATGTGCTTGAAAATGTCCCTTCCCGGAATAAATACATTCCCATTACTTCAATGGTCTGGAATCGTCATGCACTTCCCTTTTTGTGGGATTGGTATGTTTCCCACATTGATGAACTGGAAAAATTCCATCCCATTCATTATGAGCGGATTATTGCATCAATTATTCCTTTATGCGGCCTTGAGAGGGAGGATGAAGTACAGTCATTTTTCCGTGAATATACGGCAAAAAAGGATACAGCACAGCAGGTAATTTCCCTGGCTTTAGAAAGATTGAAGATACACCTGCGGATAAGAAAAGAAAATGGATAACAGGTATGAAAGAAGAGCTTTATCCCCACTATGCAAGGTACAAACATAAATTAAAATCAGTCGATCATTCAGTGCGGAAAAAAAGAATCATTTTGATATCCGACACCCATATTACAAGAGGTGGGGCGTTTAATCCTTTGATGTTCGAAAGAACCATAAAAGCGATAAATGAAATCAAGAATGTCGATTATATCATTCACCTCGGGGATCTGACGCATAACGGGACATATCTGGATTATGAGTATGCAACAGGGTGTCTGAAAGAACTCATGAAGAATAATAAGTTTTTCATCATTCCCGGCAATCATGATGCAAAAAATGTCGGGTACCTGCTTTTCGAGGAAATCTTCGGTTCACGGACATTCGAGATTGAAGAGGAAGACATCTATATCCTTGGCCTGGATAGTTCTATTCCCGATATGGATGAGGGACGCATCGGGATACGGACGAATGAGAGTGTACGAAACATCTTTTTATCAAAACAGAATAAACTCAAAATCCTCTGTTTTCATCATCCTGTCATCCCTATCCCTTTAACAGGCCGTGAACGGTCCACTATTATCGATGCGGGGGATACACTTGAAATGATCCTCAAGTCCCGTGTGGATATCGTCCTGAACGGGCACCGGCATATTTCCAATATCTATTCCTGTTCAGATGGGGAAAGAGAGGTTGTCATTTTCAATTCCGGTACCACTTCCAGTAATAAAACACGGTACCGGGAATTATTCACGTTTACTGTCCTGAATATTTATAAAAACTCCCTTACATTCAGGACAAAAATGATTATGGATGATGAGGATATTAAAAGGGGAAGGTACATAAACAGGACGTTCCATTACAGCAAGCCCAGGAAGGAAAGGGAGCTGTTTGTCCGTATTGTCCATATTTCAAATACCCATTTTTCCATCCATAATTTTATGGAGGAAATTTACCAGGAAGCTGTCCGCCAGATCAATGAAATAGATGCCGCGATTGTCATTCATTCCGGTGATGTGACGGATTCGAACAAACTTCCTGAGTTTGAAATAGCCGCATCCAAGCTGAGTCATATCAAACATCCCCGGCTCATTATCCCGGGGAACAATGATCTCCAGACATTCGGGTGGGATCTGTTCCAGAACTGGATAGGCCCCCTGGACCCGTATTATGAGGATGAAGCGATCCGGGTTGTCGGTATTAATTCCGTGGACAGGGCAATCCAGAACGGGAATATCGGCCGGCGAAAGATGAAAGAAACCATAAACATGATTAAAAACAAAAGGGATTCCAAAATAAATGTCATCACCTTTTATAATAACATCATTCCCCACCCTAAAACCCGGTTTGATTACATGTTGAGTGATTCCGGGGCCGTGTTAAAGAATTTTACCCTGCCGGACAATAAAATAAATTTTATCCTTACGGGCCACGACCATATTGCATTCTCGCTCCAGGTGGAAGATACGGTCATATCATCCTGCGGAACCCTCTGTTCGGGTGACTACCTGGATTTGAACGGGAACAGCTACTCCATTATCAGCTGCTATAAGGACGGGCATGTGGAAATAGAAAGAGTCTATGTCCGGTCAAACAGAAAAGAGATGACAGGCAAATACTGGATAAACATAAACAAGGAAAAAAATAATGGCAATAACGGAACAGATGTTACATGAACTGGAAGATTTCGCCCGCTCGCATATGGTTCCCGACATTCTTCACGGGTGGCCGCACATTACCCGTGTACTGCATTATGCCGGGCAGATAAACCTTGAAGTGAATGGCGAATGGGATATTATAAAGAGTGCAGTGTTGCTCCACGATATCGGCCATAATATACGGACAGAGGAGCATAATTATGCAGGCGCCCGCCTTGCCGGGGAGTTTCTTGAATCGAAGAAAGTACCCCCCAGGATAATAGGGCACATAAAGGAATGTATTATTACTCATTCAAGACAATTCTCCCGGGAGAAGCCGCAATCCAGGGAGGCACGGGTACTCTATGATGCAGACGGGATGGATCTGTTCGGTCCCATCGGACTTATGCGGGCTCTTCTTTCCTGCGGATTAAAGGGGAAGGGGTTTGACTGTATGATAAAAAAACTAAAATGGCGGCTTTCGGAAAGAGAGAATTTTTTCAGTCAAAAAGCCCGGCTCTATGCCCGGGAACACTCGGCTATTATAGAAGATTATCTTGAACAATTGAAAAAACAACTGCGGGAAATGGAAAGATAGCCCACGGCTTTTTTCAGTAATTCCCGGAGTATGAAATATTTATAGAATAGAGTATTGTAATTTGCTTGCTTTTTCTATAAAGAATGTACACAACAGGGTGAGTCGGCCATGCTTGCTGGATTGGTCATGGGTGCCGGGCGAAACCCTGTCGATCCGGGTTGTCTTTCTTGTTCTGCTTGATTTTGTTCCGGTGGCTTAGAGAAGGGTACCTTGTAAAATTTACAATAGGAGTCTATATAATATAATGACATTTAAAATATCTTCAAAAATATATGAGAATTGCAGGGAAATATCACAATAAGGAAGACTGTTGTCCCCACTCCTTTGTATTTGATTTTATAAAAACATTGGAAGATAACCATGTCCTCCTGTATATAATAAGCGGGGAGGGTACGGATTGTTTTTGTTTGATAAAGAATCCACCCATGGTCAATAACAATCCATAGGCGGATTTAACAAAAATTCATAACAAGATTCTTATTCCCATGTATCGCCGCCATCGGCGGATTTAGCGAATTTTAAAGCCGTGTTTGTTTCATCATAATAGCTTATATAAATATTACTGCCATCCACTGCTATAGAATTATAATCTCCGACATTCCCGGTTGAATCAACTGTTTTTATACTCCATGTATCTCCACCGTCCGTAGATTTGGCCAGCTTCAAATCATAATCTGTTACAGCACGGTAGCTTAAATAAATATTACTGCCCTCCACCGCTACGGAAAGAAAAATGTGAGTCCAACTATGATTTTCATCCCCATCAGAAACTATTGTCTGTATACTCCATGTAAGACCGCTATCTAAAGACGTGGCAAGTTTCAAATCATCATCCACCCATTCATTATGAGCTATATAGCCTATATAAATTGTACTGCCATTGACTCCAATTGAAGTAGATGTACTGTCATCGATAATCACATCAGAATCAACTACATACAGATTCCATGAATCCCCCTGGTTTGATGATGTAGCCAACCTCAATTCATCTTCCAGTGCATAATTATAGCTTATATAAATATCGTTACCTTCCATTGCCAGGGATTGAGTATATCCTGCATTAGAGTCGATCGTTTGAGTGTCCCATGTCTCCCCATAATCTGTGGATCTGGCAAACTTCAAATCGACACCCGGATCAATACCATAAACAATAAAAATATTATTTCCAACCATGCCAAGCGAAGTATCCCATCTGACATCAACAGGGTCAATCGTCATAAGGCTCCATGTATTCCCGCTGTCCATGGATTGAGCAAAAAGCAAATCATTCAAATTATTAATATTATAGCTTATATAAATATTGCTTCCATCTACTGCTGCGGAAGTATACCCGTGTCCCATTTCAATAGTGCCATCAATTACCTTCATGTCCCATGTGACACCGCCGTCCATCGATTTAGCCATCATTAAATCATGGTTAGTAGCATCATCATAGCATACATAGAGTGTATTTCTATCTACAGCTAGAGAAGTGTACCAGCCGACATCTCCATCAGAAACAATTGTTTTTGTAACCGGGTTAAGAGAAAACAGATTACTTTCAGAAACATTCGAGTCATTATAACCAGTTTTGAAGGCTATTGCCTTTATTGTCATTGTCTTGTAAACAGGGATAGGGCCGGAGTATATTTCCCCGCTTCCCGGACCGGGGGTGCTCCCGTCTGTAGTATACCTAATCTGTGCTCCATCAGTCTCCGTTGTAATGGTTACATCAAAATAATCCCCTTCACCGCCATCCGGATCGAATACAGGCGCAGATACCTTTTCCGAATCATCATCACCTGGTCCTTTACAGGCTATGCTGATAAATATGACCATTACCAGAAAAAACACAATCATTAATGACAAAAGTAAATGTAATCGTTTCATTATTTCCTCCCGTTTATTATATCTCTTTTAAATTTTAACATACAGGTCATGTACCGGCATCGTACAAAGGTATTGGAAAATGTTTTTTATCCGTAAAAACATCGTACAAAGGTATTAGATTTTGAGGACTTTGGGCGGGCAACCGCCCGGTTCTACCCGGGTCGATTATGCCGCATGAATGCGGGTAATCCGATATCAATTTTTTTTAAAAATCTTTATATATCACCGGGAATTATTGTTTCCTGAAGGGGTGGGAATTCGATATCGTGCAAGCCCTATTGACAAAGAAAAATAAGTAACCACAGATTCCACAGATTTCCCGGATTTTATCATTCAGACTGATTTTAATCCGAAATAGTTTAGTACTCGTTTATCCGACCCCATAACTCTATGTACTTCCATGCCAGCGTCAATA
>JAFGQK010000152.1 GCA_016935735.1 Spirochaetales bacterium
TTCCAATTCTTTTTTGAGTATCTCATATTCTTCAAACGGAACTTCTTTTACCTTCTTTCTCCCAGGAGTCATTTCCTTTAAAGCTTTAATTGCCCCGGTTTTTGCTATATTTTTTAATCTGGATATATCCGAACGATATAAACCTTCTCTTCTGGGATGTTATTGGTCTATACATAAATTCTCCTGACAAAGCTATTGTATTTTGTTGTGATGAAAAAAGCCAATGTCAAGCACTTGAAAGAACTCAGCCAGGATTACCTCTCGGAACAGGGCATATCAGGACCAAAACACATGATTATTATCGACATGGTACGATAATATTATTCGCAGCTCTGAAGTATCTTACAGGAGAAGTCATCAAGCGATATGAAGAAAGACATACTTATATAGAATGGCTACGATTCCTGAAACAAGTTGAAAGCCAAACCCCAACGACTTTGGATATTCATATTATTGCTGATAATTATAGCACGCATAAGCATGAGAAAGTAAAGAAATGGTTGAAAAGGAACACCGGAGTTAAGATACATTTTACTCCTACAGGAAGTTCCTGGATGAATATGGTGGAGAGATTTTTTCCAGGATTATAAACTCGTGTGATACGTGATGGAAGTTTCACAAGTGTAAAGGAACTCATCTCTTCGATAGATATTTATATAGAAAATCGAGAAAGCAAGCCATACATTTGGAAAGCAGATGGCGTTAAAATTCTCGAAAAAATAAAAAAAGCAAAAATTGAGTTAAGTAAATTTAATTCGGAGACAGGATACTAGATTTATTACGCGTACCAGATCTTTTCCTTTGCTAAGGATAATATTTATTTTTTCCTTGTCCTCATCCTTTAATTTGAATTTGAATTTTACATTTATACTTTTACGTTTTATATATAATTCTGTACATGAAATCTAATTCGATTAATACTACACAAATGTTAATTAATTTAAACTATATTTGTCAGAGCACTAGTGTTCTGTCTCGTTATTAGGTGTATAAAATAATTTCTTATATTATAAAGAATTAGAAAGCCCCTAAATATATGCTATCTTAATTCTTTATAGTATAAAGAATTAAAGATATAATTTTGTAATCTTAATTGAGATACAGGACACTAGTAATAGTACAGATAAAGAAAAAAAAATGAAAAAAAAGTACTTTTTATGCAATCAGCACGACATTTTGGGCGTTATTAATAAGTGAAAACAACAATATATATGCAGGGAGGATTATATGGCAAAAGCACCATTACATGAATTCCATTTTATTATATCGGAAGGTATGAAAAACCGGCTCAAAAATCTGGATCTTTTTAAAGAATCCTGGAGTCTTTCGGGAATTATTGTAAAAATACTTTCATTCCTGGTACCGGTAATAAAACGGGAACATAAACAGGGAAAACAAAGAAAAAACAAATATTCGTATGTATCGCCGGCTTTGGATGAAAGACGTGAACATGTACATGCATATTTACCTGTGGACGTATACAGACATTTTACATTGATTCATCATGATTTAAGCTTTTTTAGTATCGCCCAGATTGTCAGGGTTTTTCTGGAGTTGTTTCTCTTACTGGAAGACAGGTTTAAGGATGATACATTACAGGAATTGGAAAATATGTATAAGCAATGGAGACAGAAAGACCATTTAAATCGTCTAACATTGCGTCAGCATCTACGACAATTATATATAATTATAAAATGTTTTCCAAAAGGGAAAAGACTTCTTAATCTTTACGATGGTTATTATTCCCCAATTTTAATACTACAGCTATAACCCCCTATAAAAAGTTGCCCAAAATAATTATTATATTTGAAATCCTGAATCCCCCTACAAAACATACTCTCCCCGGAAGGCATCAAACACATTCACCGCAGAAGCAAGAAGCTCTTCCTTTAAGCAGATTTCATCACAGAGCATCATACGGTGGTAGCCGGTATCATAGAGCCAGGCAAGCTGGAGTAAATCCGCGCACTTTGGTACGGGTTTGGCTATAAGGGAAAGAAGCATTCTAGACCCGGCAAATGCTTCCGGATCCTTGCTGCTGATGAGTTTGAGTGCTGCCATGATATGATGTGGTTTATCTATTTCAACATACAAATCACCACATGCAGCCATAAGGTCAAGATTCGGCTGTTTCTTGAATTCCCCGGCCACAAAATCCAGTCCCTTCTTGTTTTCGATCTTTAAGACAACAAGATCATCGCCAATATGTTCACGGAACTCATCGATATCAGAGGCCTTTTCCACATAGGAAAGACACCAACGGTCAATCCCGGCCTGTTTTGCCTTGTTTATTTTTTCGATTTCAAAATCGAGTAAAACAGGACCCTGGACATCCAGGCTTGGGTGCCTTATGTGGATGGATTCACCTTCATATACGTTATAACCGGGACCGCCTTCAAAAACCAGGTGCTTTTTGTCCATTACCTTTATGCATAATGCATGATCCTCCCCCCCTTTGAACAGTACCGGCACCGGAGTCTGGACAGTGATGGGGTGGTTCAGGGTAATTTCCAGGTGGTCGGGATACGGTATCACCCCTGTTACCCTGAGCTGCTTTCCTTTTATATCAAAGAAAAGCGGGACTGCATTCTCCACTGTTTTTGCTTTTTCCAGTTCCGTATCCAGTTCATATGCATGGATCATTGCACTGTTCAGGCGGATACCGGCAAGTCTGTCATCAGTGGCAAACCGTTTATAATGAGGAAACGTTGGCCAGAGGGTAACATAGAGTTCGCATTTCATCGGCATATTCAACTATATGAGCTTTTTACTCTTTTTCGAAGATGATGATTTCTTTGTGGTCACTGATTTCCCGGAAGCCTTACTGCCTTTGGTTCCTGTCAAGCTTTTTTTCTTCCCGGTTGTATTCTTTTTTGTCCCGGTTGTACTCTTTTTTGTACCCGTCGTACTCTTTTTTGTCCCTGTCGTACTCTTCTTTGTCCCGGCAGTGCTTTTCTTTTGTGTGAGAACCAGGGATTTTTTTACAGCGGTCTTTTTCTTTGTGGTTACCGAGTTGCCGGAAGTCTTGTTCCTTTTAGAACTCGGTGAGGGAAGTCCGAGAATCGTCTTGAGTCCCTTCATTGCAGTATTCACCTGTTGAGGTGTCTGCCGCTGGGTTATTTCTTCCTGGAAGTATTTCACCCTCCCGGTCTCTTTAGCAAGGATACCGAAAATAACATCGACAATCCGGGTTGCATCAGGCAGGAACGCCATATGGTCTTCGCCAAGAACATCTGCCCACTGTTTGTGGATTTTTACATCCGCAGCACTCATTTTATCCCCCCCTGTTTTCTGGTAGGGCTGCCGGATACAGTAGACCGCATATTTCTGCTGCAAAGCCTGTAAAACATCCTTATAGCTCATCCTCTTTTCAAGGGTCGTCCGTGTCCACCGTTTTGCCTGTGCTTTATCCACAAACTCATAAAGCCCTTCATCCCCGATAAAAACGAAAATCGGGTTCAGTGCATTGGGCATTTCCGCATGGGTTGCATAATAAAGTGCAGCCAGTTCATAGGTTTCCATACTCTGGCCGCCGCCGCCCCCTTCGATAACAAGTTCTTCCAGACTTGCTTTCAATTCCAGTCCTTTGACAAAAGGCCTTACCTGGAGTGGATATTTGTCCGTATAGGCATCCCCGACAGCGGCAAAACTGATAGCAAGATCATCGCCAAGGTATTCCTTTCCCTCCAGATCCAGGTAGGGGCATTTTGAAAAAATTGTTGCAGGTGACTCCCCCATGGAACCGGTGACGTCACACGCAATAACAAGGGGTGCATTACTCTCTGTGTGCAGACTGGCCGGGACAAGTTTGTCCGGATTAACGCTTTTTTGAACAGCGTCACTGTAACTCCTGCCTACATGGATATCATATTTTTGTTTTGCTGATATAAAATCATGTCCTTTCCATGGACCGGGATCCCAATCGCCAGCTTCCGACATAATTTCCTCCTTTATTATAAAAATATTATAAAAACATTAAATTCACCCTGACCCGGCTGAATAAGTACAACAAAACGGAACTTATTCAACCATCCAGGGATTTAAAAATTGGGAATCGGTTTCATTTCCGATCTCCGGCGGCCGAAGAGTTTTACCCTGAGATCCGCAATGGTATCGGAAAAATCCTCTGTTTCCCATCCCGGCCGGCTCAGCACATCCCGGATTAAAAAGCGTCGTAAATAATCGCAGAGTTCATCCGGTACGGTCTCCGGCACCTCTTTTTTTCCCACATCCCCTCCCAGGGTATGCACCATTGTCATTGCAAGACTGTAAAAATCGGACCTCGGGATAAGGACATGCCCTGCAACCTGTTCCGGGGATGCAAAATAAGGTGTATACCCGATGTTCTGGGAATCGCTTTTAGGACGGATCATGGCAAGCCCGTAATCAACAAGTACCACTGTATGACTTTCCGGCTGGACAATGATATTCTGGGGTTTTACATCACCATGAACAACTCCATGATAGTGGAGATATTTTAAAATATTGAATGTCCGTTCCATAATCCAGCACACGTGCTCCGGATCCAGCATCTCATTCTTCTCTATGATCTTTGCTAATGTTGGCCCGGGAATATAACTCATCACTATTGCGTAGCTTCCGTCATCGAGCCGGACAAGATCCCTGATTGCAGGTATTCCAAAGTGCCGTAAATCCCAGATTGAACGTGCTTCATCCATAAGAATTTCTGCATCCTGGGGCGAGATATTAATCCCGTGTTTAATGCAGACCAGTGTTTTCAGATTTATATGTTCCCCCCTGTATGTCCGGCCAAAGCCCCCTTCTGCAATAAGTTCAAGCACATGATAATTGCCGATTTGTGTTTCATCAAGCCTGTTCCGCTCTTTATCGTACTGAGCCCTTTTTTTTGCATCCAGAAGCACCTCTTTTGCCCGGTTCAGGGCTTTTGTAATCCTTGTATTTCCATCCGATTTATCGGGATGATATTCCCGGATAAGGACTTTGTATGCTGCATTGATTACTTCTGCCCTTGCCCTGGGGCTTACTTCAAGGATATCATAGAGGTTATCCGTATCCTGATCCTGTGATCTACCCATCAATAAAAGTATAGTAAAAAAAATAAGGATTTCAAGGATATTATACTTTATAAAAAGAAAACTCTTTCACCTTCAATAGTTCTCCCCCCGTTCCTTTTTCTCTTTTCCTGATAGCAGAAAGTAAAAAGGTAATTCTCCTAATCCTGATACGCTGTTCACCTGCCTGCATCCCTTTCTCTTTCACCACATCGAGTGTTTCCACCTGTAATTTCCCTTCCGGATACATAAGTGAAAATGTCTCCTCCCCGTCCCCTTTCAGGTGCCGTTCGAGGAATCGTGCAAAGTCTTTAAAAAAGGTATCGGTAAGGACAAGTTCCCCTTTCCGGGCCTTTTCATAGATAAAAAAAAGCCCCCGGGAACCGGAAAGGCTGTGTTCCTCAAAACCCGGGACACGTTCATAATCAGGGCGTTCATCCCTGGGGGGAGAACCGGTAATAGAGGAAAGGTTCTGTAACCGCTTTTGTATTGTCCGGATGGCCAGGTCCCCGCTGTCGATCCCGATCCATCTCCGCCCAAGCTTTTCAGATACTGCAAGTGTGGTACCTGACCCGGCAAATGCATCCAGCACAATATCATCTTTGTCCGATGATGCGGTTATAATCCGCTCAAGAAGCTTTTCCGGCTTTTGCGTGGGATAATTTCCGGCCCGTGCCCGTTCAGGATCTTTCTGCTGCAAATGGTTTATGTCATGCCATACATCATCCGGGGTAAGTATATCATCCTCATAATACCGGTATTCCTTTTTCCCTGATGTAATTGACCAGTATATCCTGCCGTCTGCATCCATATTCCGTTTCATATTATTCCGCTTTTTCCTGCCCCACTGTTTACCGATTGCACCGGGATGAAAGATGGCATTTTCCCCTTTTTTATAATAGAAGAGAACAGCATGTTTCCGGGCATAGGAATGCACCGGTCTTCCGCCGGAGGAAAAATGCCAGATGCATTCATTTACGAAATTTTGTTCGCCGAACACCTCATCCATGATTATTTTGATGTAATGCCCTGCCCGGAAGTCAAGGTGAACATAGAGTGAACCATTATTTGCAAGGATTTCCCGTATAAGGATAAGACGTTTTCTCAAGAATTCGATGTATTCTGCACCGGTAAGTGTATCCTGGTATGCATGGCAGTCCTGCTTTTTGAAATTCCTTTTTGTTGAAAAAGGGGGATCAATATAAACAAGTCTTATCCGGTTTCGAGTTTGTAATGTATCTGCTTCCTGCTGGTCCGTATAAATGGTCTTTAATACAGACAGATTATCACCCCGGATAAGCATATTGGACCATCCGTCCGTAAACGGGTTATCCGGATAAAACACCTTTACCTTTTTTAAGGAAGCAGGAAGAGTCTTAAGGATGATATCCTGTTCTTTCGCTTTTCCCGGATAGGATAATTCACCTTTTCCGTGGGAAACACCGGCACCTGTTCCCTTATCATCCATACCGGATCAACCCCGGATCACTTTTTGCATAAAACCGGGCAGTACAAATGAGGCTCTATGAATACCCCCTGTATAATAGTTGAGCCCTGCAGGAATACAGGGCCGGATATTTTCCAGGGGGTCATACCGTTTTGAACAAAAGGAAAAGCCGATTATTCCCGAAGGATAGGTAGGAACCAGGGTATAATAATACTTCACAAGCGGGAAAATGTTCCTGTTAAAAGAAAAAAGGCGTTCAATCGTTTCTTTGTGATAAAACATACTCTCGGATTGCGTGACTGCTATTCCGTCTGCAATCAGTGCAGTATGTATATCCCTGTAGAATTCCTCCCGGAAAAGAGCCTCACCGGGCCCAAAGGGGTCGGTTGAATCCACAATAATCACATCATAAGTATTTTTATGGTTCTTTATAAAACTGGCACCATTTTCATTTATAATGTGTACACGCGGATCATCCAACCCCGATGCAATATCCGGAAAAAATTCTTTCGACAACCGGATTACCTCTTTATCGATTTCACAAAGAATGACATTCTCTACTGAATGCTTCATAACCTCTCTTACTGTTCCGCCGTCACCGCCGCCAATTACCAGTACATTCTTCGGATCCGGATGAACGTGAAGTGGTACATGGGTAATCATCTCATGATAGGCAAATTCATCAAACTCTGTAAGCATAATTACCCCATCGATGACCATCATCCTGCCGAAACACTCAGTATTATAGATGACTATTTCCTGGAATTCGGATGTGATACGGGCACATTCGTCTGTGACTTTTATCGATATACTCCGTCCCTCTGCCTCATCCCAGGAATCCTTTATCCACATTTCCCCATCCTGATTTCTTACTTTCTGAAATGAATGTAAAGATTATAATCAGATGCAGAGAAAAAGTGCCGGGAAAACTCGGCAGCTTCATAGGGATTATAAAGAGCACAGGAAAATATATCAATGTATGCTGCATTTGTCTGGTTTGCAAAATGCCCTGATATAAGCGAGGTCTCAATAAGCTGGGTCATGGAAAGCCCGGAAACCCTTTCATCTTCCCCGAAATGCACTACTGTGCATTCACCGAACTTTTTCATTTTTATAAGATCACATAACCTGTTCACGTATTCTCTCACTGCTTCCGGGCTCCTGATTGTTTCCGGATTGCAGTGGTGCAGGTCAAGGCAGGCTAAAAGACCCCAGGTTTCAGTATCAGAAAATCGCTTTTTGATCTCCTCATAACTTAACAGCTTTCCTGTGTATTCAAGATCAAGGTTTCTTGTTAATGTTTTCATACTGTCATCTCCACCGGCTTATGATTGAGTTTTTCCCCGGGAATATCGAGGGTACCCCGTTTTACTTCCATAATGGAAACGGATGTTGAACCCAATACCTGTTTTAAATATTCCAGAGATTTTGCACTGTCGATTTCATCACCACACGTGAATATATCCAGAGCACAATAGCCATATTCAGGCCATGTATGGATAGAGAAATGGGATTCTGCAATCAAGACAACCCCACTGATTCCATGCGGATTAAACTGATGAAAAGCCGGTTTAATCGCTGTCGCACCTGAAATCCTTACAGATTCAAGCATAATTTCTTCCATTCTTGCCCCATTATTGATAATACCTGAATCACAATTATAGAGTTCGATCAATAAGTGACTCCCTAATGCCTTCATTCCATTCGCACCTCCTTGAAGGGTAGTTTTTTACTAAAAAGCGGCAGGATTATATCATGGTTTACATAATTAATAAAGATAAATTCACACGAAAACTGATATTTTTATCTTCCTTATCCCTGTTACTCCCGGAGTATATAATATATAGCGTTGGCTACGCCTATAACCCAATTCAGGAAAAGTTGGAAATATATTATAACCTGGTACTTGATTCCTGCTAACCAGGTTCCGGCCAACGCCAGTGCTCCCAGGT
The DNA here is from genome assembly GCA_016935735.1 of Spirochaetales bacterium. GTDB lineage: Bacteria > Spirochaetota > Spirochaetia > SZUA-6 > JAFGRV01 > JAFGRV01. The sequence continues at coordinate 8,433 of JAFGQK010000152.1, forward strand.
CGGAAATCCTGGAATAATACCTGCGATTTTCGCCTTGAATAGTAGTAAGTATATAATAAAATTTATTGAACGTCAACATGTTCTCTTGTTATTATACAAACATGAAATTTATTTTTCTTGAACCATTCTACGGAGGTTCACATAAAGACTTTACTCAAGGGCTTATCCGTTATTCCCGTCACTCCATCGATCTTTTCACCATGCCGGCCCGTTTCTGGAAATGGCGTATGCGGGGCGCAGCCCTGTATTTTCATAAGAAAATACCATCCCTTTCCGGTTATGATGGTATTATTGTAACCGATCTCATGAGTCTTGCTGATTTTAAAGCACTATACAAAGAGAAATTTCCCCCTGTACTGGTATATTTTCATGAGAATCAATTCTCTTACCCTCTTTTCCCGGGGGAAGTCATGGATTATCAATACAGCTTTACAAACATTACCACAGCACTCTCCGCAGACCGGGTTCTTTTTAATTCCCGGGCACATTATGAAGCTTTTTTCTCACACCTCCCCGCTTTTCTTAACATGATGCCTGAATATCATTGCTTATGGGCTGTTTCCCGCATAAAAGAAAAGACAGGAATCCTCTATCCCGGTTGTCATTTCCCTTATCAAAAAACGAACCTTATAAAAGACACCCCTTCCCCACCGGCGATTATCTGGAATCACCGGTGGGAACATGATAAAAACCCGGATATGTTTTTTCATGCCCTGGGTATCCTTAAGAAGAAGGTAAAATTCAACCTTTTGCTATTGGGTGAACAAACCAGGACAATACCGGATGTATTTGCTTCTGCAAAAAAACTCTATGGCAGGGTAATTCTCCAGTATGGATATGTTGATTCAAGGGAAAAATACTATGATTGGTTAAAAAAAGGATCGGTGGTGGTCAGTACTGCCCGGCAGGAAAACTTCGGTATCGCAGTAGTTGAAGCTATCCGCTTCGGGAATATTCCCCTTGTTCCAAACAGGCTTTCCTATCCCGAGATCATTCCGTCCAAATACCACAACTCCCTTCTTTATAATGATGAAGAGGAGCTCATCGATAAACTGGAATATTTTATAACGCATGCCCATTCTGCAGAAGAATTAAGAAACAGCCTGGCAGAATCTATGGCTGTCTTCTCATGGGAACATATGATTGGCCGGTATGACCGGGAACTCGAAAACCTTGCATTACAAACATAGCGGGGCACTCTGTCATCTTTTCTCTTATATATTCAACATGATATCTGCCATTACCTTGCAATCCCCGATCATATTGTTAATAACACAATATTCATTCGGTGCATGGGCTGTCTCATCTATTTTTGACCAGACAACGGTATCATAGCCCTTTTTTCTTAAAGGAGCAGCCACTGTACCCCCGCCGATTCCCATCTCTTTACCCTCGACATTGTAAATACGATTGATAGCCTGTTTCAGGGATTGAACAATAGAGGTATCTGCAGGGGTCGGGGGGGACGATGCCCGTTGAATTACCGTAAAGGCAATCTGTGTGCCATATTTTTTCGCAACTTCATGGGTAATCGTTTGAATCCGTGCCAGTACCTCATCCAGATCAATAGATGGGAGTATCCGGCAATCAAGATAAAAAATATCATCCCCCGGGATGGTATTCACGTTCGGTACATTTGCTTCTTTTTTGGTTGGTGAAAAGGTCGAAACAGGGGGATCAAAAATCGGGTTCTTAATTCCATATTCTTCATTCAGTTTATAAAGCTGTAATACAAGATCTGATGCTGCAACAAAGGCATTAATACCATGATCCGGCATGGATGCATGACATTGCCTGCCTATTGTCCGGAATTGAAGCCAGAGAAGACCTTTTTCTGCGATCTCTATCATGTTTCCGTCTTCATTTCCACTGTCCGGCACAAGAAAAACGTCCTTTTCCCGGAAGAGTTTATAATTATCCAGAAGATATTTGATGCCATATTCAGATCCTGTTTCTTCATCTGCAACAAAAAGAAGTTTTACCGTACAGTTCGGTACAAGTCCTGTCCTGAGAATCGATGTCACTGCAAAAAGCGAAGCTATCAGACTCTGCTGATTGTCTTCGACCCCGCGGCCAATAAGACATCCATTCTGTTCAACTACCTTAAAAGGATCAGAATCCCAGAGTTTTATATCTCCCGGCGGGACCACATCCAGATGTGTCATGATCCAGAACGTTTTTTCATTGGAAATACCCGGAATTGTTACAATAATATTCGGCCTTCTCCCTGAACTGACACGCTCATCGATCGCGTTGATCCTCTCCACATTGGTAATACCGCATTTATCTATCCATTTCATGAGTATCTGGCTTTTTCCCCACTCACCGTCCCCGCCGTTCTGGGGTGCTATGGCAGGAACTTCTGTGAGTTCCTTTTGCATGGCAATCATCTCGTCCCTGTTTTTTTCTATAATCTGGAATACTTTTTTTATATCGTTCACTTTTTCCTCCTACCCGGCCGTTATGGTGACCAGGACAGCTTATTCAAATTCAAAACATTAAATTTACAGAATGTCAATGGAGTTTCTCATAAAAAATCGGAACCTGTATTAAATTTTGGGGCAAGGAGAATTGTAATTTCATTTGTAAATGAATGTAAAGACAATTTTGTTGTCTTATCAAGTATGTATCTTACTCTTCTTTACATGTGCAGTTTGAAAGACAAAACACTCATCAAGCCATACCTCAATTCCAAAAAGGTATATAAACCGCGGGGTTAAATCTTTCATATCTGCTATTATCGGTAATTATTCAACAGGAACTGATTAATTACAGGACACCGGAGATAATTTTTGCTTCTAAATGGCTCCTGGATGTTTTCTGGTTGAAATGAAGCATGATTTTCCATGATTTTTCCTTAAAAGCTTGAAAAAGATTATAACTTTTCCTATTATTAAAAGATAAGAAATACAGTGATTGGATTCTGAATTTCTAATTAAAACTGGTTAGTAGATAACATTATAATGAATTTTAACTATTCAGGAGACAGAAAGATTAAACATGCCTTTGTGGTTTTGCTGATAATTACATTTTTATCCTGTTCTACAATTGAAAAAGAATATAATCCTGAAGCAAGAATTCTGATAAATACGGATGTAATCACCGGCAAAGTACAACCTTTTGTTTTCGGTCAGAATATTGAAGCTGCCGATCCAAAGGATATACACTCCCCGGATCATAATTATACTTTGGGCAGAACAGGGGATGGACTCTGGGATCCTGAAAATATGCAGCCGCAGCCCCAAATTGTCGCTGCTGCCATCGAGACGGGAATAACAATGCTGCGTTACCCGGGCGGTTGCCTTGTTCATAATTTCGACTGGCATAATGCAGTGGGACAGGTACATGAAAGGCCGAATTTTACATTCGGAATTGATGAGTACATTGCGTTCTGTCGTTCAATAAACGCCGAGCCCCTGATTACCTGCAGCGCTTATACCGGGGGACCGGAGGATATGGCGGATCTGGTAGAATACTGCAATGCACCTGCAAGCGAAAATTTTCCATGGGCCATGAAGCGGGCACAATGGGGACATCCCGAACCGTATAATGTCATATTCTGGGAAATGGGCAATGAATCGGACCACGGGAACCACGATATCAAACCTTCAAGAAAACACAGTCCCGAAAGTTATAGTGACTGGGTTAATCAAAGTGCTGAATTAATGAAAGCTGTTGATCCGGACATTAAAATCGGAGTTCTTACCGGAACCGGCACGGGACCTGCTGATCCCTGGAACAGTACCGTACTCAAGCGGACTGCCGGTCAGACAGATTTTGTCGTTGTTCATACATATGCTGTTAATCTCTGGGGCAAAGAACCTGCCCTGAATGAAATTCCCGTTGTTCTGCAGGCTGCCATGGCTTCGCCGGACCAGATAGAAGGCATGCTTGCCGAGTACATAAAAATAATAAAAGAAAATACTGGACGGAATATTCCCATGGCGATTACCGAATATAATGCAGCTTATGTTCAGGAAAGGCCTAAACTGTACCGTTTTTCTGTAGCCGCAGCACTCTTTTCAGGAGATTACATCCGGGTTCTACTGAATCCGGGAAATCAGATCCAAATGGCCCACTACTGGCATTTTATTAACGGCTATTGGGGTATGCTCAGGGGAAATACTGAAACAGGATATGAAAAAAAACCGGCTTATGAGATTTTTCGCTTATGGACTTCCCATACCGGGAAAAGCATCGTCAGCACGGTAACTGAATCCCCCCTGATTGAATTTGAAGGCTGGGGAAAAGTAAAGGCTGCAAAGGCAGGCAATGCGGCAGAAGACTTATCAATACAACTTCACAACGGAAACGGGCATGGTTATCAATGGCAGGCAAAAGACAATCAATCCTTATCTTTACAGCTGGATAATTATACAGGAGAAAACTATCCCTTTCTTGGCTCTATCCCTGTAAACGGGGGCCGTACGGTAAGACTTTGCTTTGAAAGCAGAATAAACAGTAAAACAGGGACAAAAACCAGACTTGGAATAGATGTCATTGACAGTCGTGGCTGGGATAAAACCCGGTCCGGATTTACTATCGACAGCATTGCCAATGATCTGGATTGGCAGCAGCACAGGGCAGAAATGGCCTGTCTTAAGGACTGCACGGGAATGAGAGTAAGTTTTCGTTTAATAAGTGAAGAGCCAATTACGGCTGATGTGGAAATCCGTAATCTCAAACTGTCAATGGTGGAGGACGCACCACCTTACCCGGCTTTAACATCATTTGCCAGTCTATCAGAAGATAAAAAAAATCTTTACCTTGTAGTTTTCAATAAACACCACGATTTTAAAATGACTGCGTCAGTAGAGTTTGCTTCCTGCAGCATTGAGTCGGTAGATTACCAATCCATATCCGCCAATGAACTGGACGCTATGACCTGGAATGGCCTGGATCACGGAGAATTGACTCTCCCGGGAACCAGGCAATTTACTTATACTTTTCCCAAATTGTCGATGACGGCTTTCAGTATAAAACTTGAATAGTACCTTATACATTACAATCGTGCCTCAACGAATGTTGAAGAGTACCTTATATTCATCAGGATGATGATCTGCCTTTTTAAATAACTTTCATCAATACTCCATGGGATTACAGAGATTCTTCTCAGAATCTGCAACCCTGCCGCAGTTGAAACAAATATACTTTGGATCCTTTGTTATTTTCTTGATCTGATCGAAAAGGCCTTTACTTGCAAGCACACAGATATGTCCCTTGTGATCACCCTTACACGGTTTTTCTTCCATAGTAGTGTCTCTCCTTACCTAATAAAATATATCTATGTTACTTTCTTATTTCCTGTCTGTCAAGATCACCCGTCTTTGGTCCAGCAATTCTAATTATAAAAAGTAAACAAAGAATAGTTCCCTTAAATTTATCTTACAAGGGGAGGAGGTTATCCATCAAATAAAA
>JAFGQK010000153.1 GCA_016935735.1 Spirochaetales bacterium
ATTTTTTCTTGTAAAACACCCCACTCCATCGCTTACACTATGAACCTGAACTTCTCTTTTTACAGTAGAAAGGGGATGAAGTGTATTTTCAACGATGATTGGTTATACTCTCCGGCTTTTTGGACAGCACCGCTTTTTCTCAATCAAAAGAATCTGAAAGGCATAGCCTTTATAATCAACATAATTAAGGAAGAAATAGACCACCTCCAAAGAAGGAGGGTTTTCTTTTGATAATAAAGGTGGGAGGGTGAGATATCGTTTTCATTATAAAAAGAGCAGATCTTCCCATTAAAAAAATCAAGGAATGATGAATGAACTCTTATAACTCCCGTTAAAACAATAAAAACCACCATTAAGATGAATATCCTATACTTTTTTAGGAAAAGATACTTGACAATTACGGAAATATTGGATAGAATAGGTTCATATAAAGGTAAATGAGTTTTGTTACCTGGAAAATAGAAAAGAAAGCTATGTGAACTTTACTGACAGGAAAAAACAAAAGCCGCTCCAACGGCATTAAATATATCTCCTTCTTTTTCTTTCAAAGCAAGGGACAGCGTGTTATAGCTGTCCCTTTTTTATTTAAATATATACCTCATCAATGGGAAAAACCTCAATAGCAGGTATCATTCTTTGCTTTCTAAAAAAATCCTGTCTTAACCTCTTGACATTTCTTCCCGATACGGATTATATTAGTAACAGCTTTGATAAAAGTGCAAATTTCGTTCTGTAAAGGAGATGTTCATGTACATTAATTCCAGAGCACTGACAGATGTATTTGCTTACTACAGGCGAGGTGTGCCCTTTTAGGCATTCAGTTCAACCAGGATTGTAAGACCGCGGCACGCCTTGTGTCGCGGTCTTTTTTATGGGTAAAAGCCGCGGACAGATACTGTACGCGGCTTTTTTTTGTTATTCAGCTGTGAATACAGTTGAACATATTCAAATGCGAATGCAGTTGAATATAAAGGTAAAAGAAATGATGAACAAGCAAACAACAAAGATTGATATTCAATTATTAAAGGCCACGGGAAAAATGAATGGCATGTGGCAGCTTATGACCGGTTTCCGGTTTCTCTTTCTCTGTGCGATTTTTTCTCTTGGAATTTCTGCAATTGTACGGACAGGACAGTTCCTGCTCCTGAAGTTTGTGGTGGATGAGGTTTTTCCCCTTCCTCACCTTTTAAAGGTAATCTTCTTCTATATTGCAGGATTTGGTGTTCTTGCAGGAATAGAAGCCCTGTTCTCTTTTGTAAAGGGAAAGCTTGCTGCTCTTTCGGCAGAAGGAATAATAAAACGGCTGCGGAATTATCTTTTTGACCATATCCAGAGGCTCCCTTTTACCTATCACGATCATACAGATACAGGAGATCTCCTTGAACGTGTAACATCTGATGTGGATGCCCTGCATCTCTTCTATTCAGAACAGGCGATCGAAATCGGGAGGATCGGTGCACTCTTTTTCTTTAGTCTTATTGCAATCTTCTGTATTCATCCCCTTCTCTGTATTATGTCGGTTATCTGCCTGCCGTTTATCCTCTTCCAGGCATTCTGGTTCTTTATTCGGATAGAAAAGGCTTATTCCGGGTGTCAGGATCAGGAAGCGGTAATTTCCACCGTCCTCCAGGAAAACATATCCGGGATCAGGGTGGTACAGGCATTTTCCCGGCAGGATGTTGAAATAGAAAAGTTCAACAGGGAAATCCTGGAAAAATACAGCCGGGTTAAGAAACTCGTTTTCTTCCAGGCTTTTTTCTGGCCGGTTTCCGATATGATTTGTTTTGTCCAGACACTTCTCATCTATGTTATAGGAGGGTGGATGGTCATGCAGGGTACAATAACCATTGGTTCATATCTTGCCGTCATGGGACTCGTGACCTGGGCGGTATGGCCGTTAAGGGACCTGGGACGGATGATTATCCAGGCATCAGCTGCCGCGGTTTCATATTCCCGGGTTTTTTCAATCCTTAAGGAAGAGCCGGAAAAGTCAAATGGGAAAACCCGCAGATCATATGCCATGAAAGGAAAAGTCGAATTTCGTGATGTTTCCTTTTACTATAAAAAAGGTGAAATGGTCCTGGATAATATTACCTTTACCTGCAATCCGGGGTATGTCGTAGCCCTGGTCGGACCTACCGGGTCAGGGAAATCCACCCTTATCAACATTATCCCTGGATTTTATCCATATAAAAGCGGGAGTATCCGGATTGACGGGAAAGAACTTTCCACTATTCCTTTGCATGAACTTCGCCGTCACATCGGGATTGTGGAGCAGGAACCTTTTCTCTTTTCCCGTACTATAAGGGAAAATATTGCATATGGTGCCGGGGACGGGATCGGGATGAAGGAGATAGAGCAGGCGGCAAAAGCCGCAGCAATCCATGAGGTGATTATGGACTTCCCGGAAAAATATGACACGCTTATCGGGGAAAGGGGTACCACCCTTTCCGGGGGCCAGAAGCAGAGGATTGCACTGGCCCGGACAATTTTAAAAAATCCGAGAATACTTATCCTTGATGATGCGACTTCCTCGGTTGATGCCGGGACAGAGGAACAGATAAACAGGGCTTTGCATACAATCATGAAAGGGCGAACGAGCTTTATCATAGCCCACAGGGTAGAAACTGTTATGCGGGCAGATCTTATTGTCGTTCTTGACAGGGGAAAAATCATCCAGACAGGGACTCATCACCGTTTGATCCAGGAAGGCGGGCTCTATAAAAAGATTTTTTCCCCGCAGCTTGAACATAGCCATACTTTCCCGGTAATGGCAACACATGCAATCCGGTAAAGACAGGCAGAAAGGAGGAAAGAATGCAGGCTGAAAATTATTCAGATGAACATTATCAAACAAGGCTGAATCCGAAAACCATCAGACGGGTATTCGGGCTTCTTGGTATACGGTTGCACTGGGCATTTGCTTTTATTGGTCTTATTGCCATTGTTTCCGTACAGGATGCTGTTTTTACCTTCCTGAACAAGTTTCTTATTGATGAAGGGGTTGTTCTTCATAATATGCCCCGTCTTTTCGAAATCATAAGCTGGTATGGCATCGTTGCTGTTTCCCAGGCTTTTTGTGTATTCGGGTTTATTGCATTCGCCGGACTGCTCGGTGAACAGGTCTGTCTTGATTTAAGAAAAAGGATGTTCTGCAATCTCCAGGGACTTTCATTCTCCTTTTTCAATAACATGCATGCAGGAAAAATCATATCCCGGGTCACATCGGATACATCAAAAATTACAGAACTCATTACCTGGGGCATTGTGTCCCTGGTCTGGTCTATTCTGAATATCACTGCCTCTATTGTCTTTATGATGTTCCTTGACTGGAAACTCGCGCTTATTGTCATTTCAGTATTCCCGGTTATCATTTATCTTTCTATTCTATTTCGGAAAAAAATATTAACACAATTCAGGAAAGTCCGTAAAAGCAATTCCCGTCTTATCACATTCTTTAATGAAACTATCACCGGGCATAGTGTAGTAAAAGCCTTTTGCCGGGAAGAGTTAAACAACAGGGAATTCGGACAGGTAACCGGAGAGATGTACAATGCATCGTACAGGGCAGCATGGTTGTCTGCGGTTTTTCTTCCTGTTATTCAACTCGCCGGCACATTTACCATCGGAGCGATCATGTGGATAGGGGGCTGGCAATATTCCATTTCAGGGATATCAATCGGCAGTATCCAGGCATTCATCGGGTATGTTACGTTTATCCTCTGGCCTGTTCGTGAACTCTCCCGTGTATGGGCATCAATGCAGAATGCACTTGCAGCAGGAGAACGTGTGTTCACTCTTATTGATGAGGTGCCGGGAATCCGGGACAGGCAGGGTGCATATGATCCAGTGACACTTCAACGGCACATTCATTTTAAGCATGTCAATTTTTCCTATAATGAAAGGGAACCTGTACTTACGGACTTTAACCTGGAAATAGAACCCGGCCAGACAATCGCCCTTGTGGGACCCACCGGGAGCGGGAAATCGACAATTATCAACCTGATCTGCAGGTTCTATGAACCGGTAAAAGGGGAACTATTGTTTGACGGTACAGATTACAGACAGTTCACGCTTAAAGGCCTGCAATCCAGGTTCGGTATTGTCCTCCAGACACCGCATTTATTTTCCGGCACTATAAGGGAAAATATTGCATATGGAAAAATCAATGCAACGGATGATGATGTGGTAAAAGCGGCAAAAACTGTCCGGGCCCATGAGTTTATCATCACCTTCCCGGATGGATACGGCACCGAGGTCGGGGAGGCAGGGAACTTTCTTTCCGTGGGCCAGAAGCAGCTTATAAGCCTGGCCCGGGCGGTGATTTCCGATCCGGATATTTTTATCATGGATGAAGCGACAAGTTCCATTGATGCATATACAGAGCAGCTTATCCAGAAGGGTTTAGCCGGGATCATGGAGAACCGGACAAGTATTATTATTGCTCACCGGCTTTCCACGGTAAGGCATGCTGACCGTATCCTGGTCCTGGAAAAGGGCAGGATTATTGAAGACGGGTCGCACGACGAACTTATCCGGTTAAGGGGAAAATACTACACATTATACTCACGGATTCCAGCCGGCAATCTGGAAGATTTTAAGAAAGCAGAATTATAACAGCTTGCCACCGGCTCCTATATCCCGTCGGATACAGGATAGACTATTTTGTCTACTTTGGGAATCATAACAACTTAGTGGTTACTATCGGGGGAGCAGTTACGGTTTTTTGTTAAAAAAACCTGATTGGGAAATCGCACCCTAATAATGAGTTCCCGTTGATTAATTCAGGTTTGCATGCTTCATTTAAAAATTGTTTATAAGGAAACCAGGAATCCAGGAAAATATCATAAAATAAACATCTTCCTGGTTTCATGGGTTCCTTATTTAAAAATACTTTAAACAATTGTTTAAAATTGACTAATAATCAAGATGAAAGAATTAACTTGTCCTGGGTTGTGGGTGTAGCCAACGCCGTGCTTAATCGATGGCAATGGTAATGACAGATACATTCCTGGCCCCGTTATTCAATAAAATACGGGAGCATTCATCTGCCGTTGCACCGGTGGTAAAAATATCGTCGAAAAGAAGGATATCCGGATGTGTCAGCCGCATCCCCTTCTTCATAGAGATTTTCCCATACAAATTCTTCTTCCGCTCTTCAAATGACAATTCCTTTTGAGGAATGTCTCCCTTTCTCTGCAGGCAGTTTACTATCCCTATTTTGTATTCCTTTTTCAGGATGTTTATAACCGGCATCAGGTGGTCCCGGTCACGGTTTTTAAGCAGATGTTTCCTCGATGGAACCGGAACAAGCGGGTAATGGGGAAACATTTCAGAAATGGTTTTATACAGGAGGCGTGAAAAAAGAGAAGCGAGTAAATATTTCTGCCTGAACTTGTAAAAATAAAGCAATTCCCTGATGTTTCCACGGTATTGAAACAGCGAGTAATGTGTTTTAAAAAGATAAGACCGCTCCCTGCAGCGCATGCACATCCGGTGTTCAGATATGAGGGGCAGACTGCATTTTTCACAACGTCTCCCCGTAAGAGGAACAAGAAGACCGGAGCAATGATTACATAGTTCCACTCCCTTTTCATTTTGAAACAACAACCGCCCGCCGCAGAGCAGGCACCGTGAAGGGAATAAAACCTGGCTGTATTTAATATAAAGTCGTTTAAACTGTGTTCCCGACTGCCAGGTCATATGGTATTGTACCTTATAATTTACCATTGTTCAACTTGTTGAACAGCGCCGGGTGCGAACGCCATAACAGGTTTTAAAAACCACGGAACACACTGAATACACAGAAATAAAAGACCGAAAATAAAATAATGAAA
>JAFGQK010000014.1 GCA_016935735.1 Spirochaetales bacterium
AAAGACCACCTGCAGAGCAGGTGGCTTTTTCTAAATCAAAAGAATCTGAAAGGCATAGCCTTTATAATCAATATAATAAGGAGGAAATGGACCACCTCCAAAGGAGGTGGTTTCCTTTTGATAATGAATACATTAATGTGCAGTAAAAATGACAGAGTAGTGCAGTATAAAAATCTGATGGAAGCCATTGATACGCAGGACAATCAGAATGAACTGAATTCGGATGCTCTGAAGTCATCAAAAATGCGTTCCATTATGAATGCATACCGCTTGTTAGATGCTTATAAACCGGAATCCAGGGTAGCATATGTGGGCGAGCAATTCCCGAATGAAATCCTTTATACATTCAATCTGGTATCCTGGAATGTCGAGTCCATGGGCATCCTTTGTTCGCAGTTTGCCAGTACCGATCTTTTTTTACGCTTAACAGAGCAGGAAAATATTGCACGGGATATTTGCTCGAATGTCCGTGCCCCGTTCGGTTTTGCACTGGCGAACTGCTATCCCACCCCCGATATCATCCTGGTGAATGACCACCCCTGCGATGCCCTGGCAAAACTTGCGTACCTTATGAGTGTCATCTACAACCGACCCTTTTTCCCTCTTAATACACCGAATCGTGTTCATAAAAATTCCATTGCATACCTGACCAGACAACTTAAAAATATGATTTCTGAAATTGAAAATGTCCTGGATATAAAATTCAACGAGGCTTTATTTCGGCGGGTAATCCATTATTCAAATGAAGCGCGGGAGTATTACTACAAAACCGCCCAGTTGTTTAAAGAAGCGAAATTGCCCGGCATTGCCAGGGAACTCCTTGAAATTTTCGGGATGAATCACTGGGGGTTGAAAGAGACAGTACAAATTTGTAAAACCCTTTATGAAGAAGCGCTGGAAAAAAGCAGGATGCCGGAAAACCGGAAAAAAGTAAAACGATTATTATGGACCGGACAGGCTCCCGGTAATTCACATGAAATCATAAAGTACATGGAAAAGGAATTTGAGATAATCTTCTGGCCGACATTATGGGAAAGTAATTTCATGATTCTTGACCATCATGATCCTTTGAAAAGCATTGCAGAACGGTCAATACGGTATTTATGGAATGCAGAAAGATACAGGGCAAATACGTACGACATCTGCGACCAGTTTGATATAAAAGGAATCATCATATTAAATATCTGGGGTTGCAGGAATATGATGGGAATGAATCACATGCTCAGGAAATTGATTGAAGAGAAGAATCTTAAATATCTGACACTGAATGCGGATTATATAGACAGAAATAATTACTCATTCACCCATGTAAAAAACAGAATAGATGCTTTTTTAGAAATCGTATAGATCATCTATAGCAAAGATTTTATATAAAACTACAACAAGGAGGAACAATATGATAACAGCAGGTATTGACATCGGTTCATTATCAACAAAATCTGCTATCCTGAAAGATAAAAATGAAATACTCGGTTTTGATGTAATCCTGACCGGGGGAAATAACAGGCAGGCAGCGGAACAGACGTTTCACAATACACTTATACAGGCCGGGCTGAATAAAGATGATGTCCAGATGGTGATCACGACCGGTTACGGACGTGAGAATGTGCCATTTGCCGATAAGTATGTTTCAGAAATAACCTGTCATGCAAAGGGAATGCATTTTATCAATCCCGCTATCCGGACGATTCTTGATATCGGGGGACAGGACAGCAAAGCGATTCAGATAGATGAAAAGGGAAATGTTGTCAATTTCATGATGAATGATAAATGCGCTGCCGGCTGCGGAAGATTCCTGGAGATTATTGCACGGGCATTGAATGTAAACCTTGAAAACCTGGGAGAAATTTCGCAAACCGCGACCGAGATAGCCCGCATAAGCAGCATGTGTACGGTATTTGCAGAAACGGAAGTCGTTTCACTGGTTGCCGTCGGGACCCCAACTCCCAATATTGTCAGGGGAGTACATGACTCTATAGCGACAAGAGCCGTGTCCCTGCTCAAGATGGTGGGCATAAAGGAGCCTCTGGGTATGAGTGGCGGTGTGGCGAAAAATGCCGGGGTGGTGAAAGCGATCGAGGGATTGTTAAAATCATCATTATCGATACCCGAGTATCCCCAGATAATTGGAGCAATAGGGGCGGCATTTATAGGACAGCTATAATCATTTTTTTCATGTAGTTAGAGAATGGTTATAGAGCGAAGAAGGAAGAAAAAATGGAAACAATAAAGAATCAAAATATATCGATAAAACGCATCATCACTATTACATTGCCTGTGGTGCTTTCATCACTCGCACTGAATGTAATGGTATTTGTCGACAGGGCTTTTATTGCAAAAGCCAGCCTTACGCAATTTTCAGCCACTATGCCCGCCAGCTTTTTTGCCAATACCATTGCAAGCATTTTCCTGGGAATGGTCGGGTATGCATCTACCCTCATATCCCAGTATTATGGTGCAGGCAAGAATAAAGAATGTTCATCATCCATGTGGCAGGCTGTTTACTTAAGTACTATCTTTTCCGTGATTCTTCTCGCACTTTCTCCTCTCATGTCCTTTGGGTTTCAAATCATGGGGCATAAGGGTGAACTCCTGGGGTATGAAAAGCAATATTTTTATTTCATCATCATAGCCAGTTGTGTCCAGTTGTTTTCAACCGCTTTTTCCAGTTTTTATACGGGGAGAGGGAACACCAGAACGATCATGATAGTGGGGATTACGGGAAATATCTGCAATATTATCCTCGATTGGATTTTTATATTCGGAAAATTCGGGTTCCCGGCAATGGGAGGAATTGCCGGGGGCGGATTGGCCACTATTGTGAGCTGTCTTATCGGGGTTATTATCTACATTTTTCTATTGAACCGTAAAACATTAAAAGATCAATACGATATCCTGGGAAACAGGAAACCGGATAAAAATCTTATCATGAAATTCCTGAAATTCGGTTTTCCCACCGGAATACAATCCTTTGTCAGTATGGGATACGTGAGTTTTCTCCTCCTGATTATCGGGAAAACAGGTGAGTTCAACCTGGCCTGTTCCAATATTGCCTTTACTATCGAAGGGATATCCATTTTCCCTGTCTGGGGTATCGGTGCTGCCGCAGGGATCGTAGCAGGCCAGGAACGGGGCGCGGGCAGGGTGGAAAATATCTTTACCGTGCTTAAAAGGGGAATTTTCCTTGGTCTCTGTTTTAATGTATTGATTATCCTGGTTTATAATCTATTCCCGGAATTCTTGATTTCAATTTTCAATAATGGAAAAGAACCGGATAAATTCGAGCGAATTATGGCATTCACTATCCCTCTTATACGCATCACTTCCGTATGGCTGGTGTTCGATACAATGCAGATAATCATCGGCAATGTGCTCCGTTATGTGGGAGATACCTTCTTCATGATGATGATCCATCTGACAATGCCCTTCCTGTTCTACATTGTTATTCCCTATATCTCGGTCTGGTCAGGCCTTTCCCTATTCTGGATATGGATTGAATTGCTGATATTTACCCTGTGTATGTTGACCCTGCTTTCAATAAGGTTTCTTGGCGGGAAATGGAAAAAAATCAATATGATTTCAGCCACAAGTGCACAGCCCGCGTAAGAGAAAGAGGTATAAAAATTGCTGCTTTCCCATATTTTCAAGTGCCATTCACATATAAAATCGGACATCACAAGAGCACACGGGGTATATATGTTCGATAACAGGGGAAATCAATATATAGATTTTGAATCCGGCATCTGGTGCACGTCGCTGGGCCACAGTAATGAACAAGTCAACAGGGCACTTATCCTGCAGATGGAGAAGGTTTCCCATTTGAGTATCCGATTGACCAGTTATGTAGCCGAAGAAACAGCAGTACACCTCTTGCGTCATTTTCACTGGAATAATGGAAAAGCGGTTTTTTTAAGCTCGGGAAGCGAGGCTGTTGAACTGGGTGTCACTATAGCGAAAAAGGCTGCCGGACGGGATATGGTATTGACCTTTTCCGAATCCTATCTGTCTGCGTATGGACAATCCGGTCATTTTGAAGATGATAATTCATGGCTGAAACTGGATTTTATACCATGCCAGAACTGTCTGCAGGCGAAATGCCGGGAAACCTGTCCCAGGCTTGCATCCATTGATTTTAAGAACATTGCCGCTTTTGTATTTGAACCTGGCAGCACCCATGGAAGGGTTATTTTCCCGGAACAAAAATTGGTAACATTACTTGCAGAAAGAACAAAAGCATGCGGAGGACTGGTTGTTGTGGATGAAGTAACAACAGGTCTTGGGCGTACGGGAAAATGGTTCGGATATAATCATTATCAACTCCTGCCGGATATTGTCGTACTGGGGAAATCCCTGGGTAATGGGTATCCTGTCAGTGCCGTTGTTATGGATGCGGTAGTGGCGCATATTCTGGAAGAGGATGATTTCCGTTATACACAATCTCATCAAAACGACCCATTGGGCTGTGCAGTCGCCGGTGAAGTAATAAAAATACTGGAAGAAACGGATATTATCGAGCACTCCGGGATTATGGGGGATATTTTTCTTAAAGAACTGGAAAACACAATAAAGAAGATTCCCCTGGTCAAGGAAATCAGGGGCAGGGGACTTATGGCAGGAGTGGAATTGTACAAAGAAGGGATTGTAGAGGAAATCACGGCAAGAATGCTGGATAAGGGTTATTTTATCGGGATAACTCCAACGGCAAATGTTTTACGGTTTTATCCTCCCCTTATTATCGAGGAAAAAATGATTATGCAGATGTGTTCGGAACTTAAACAAGTTCTAAGCGAATATTAACCACTTATCTTAAAAGGAAGCCGGAGGCGTTATGAAACTGGATATTGAATTATATCATGATAACAGCTTTTTATGCTACGAAAGAAGTATAGCGACCGTTGCTTTATGGTTGAAAAGAAATTTCGAGATGATGTTCATGGATGTATGGGATTTTTCCATTCTTGTTGATGATAAGGAAAAAAGAAATGTCGGCCAGCTTATTTACCCGGGGGAATGGAATCTGGAAAAGTATATTAAAAAGTATCATGGAATTCAGGTGAATAACATAAAATTTACATCGAATAACAGCCTCCTGGAAACAATTGTTTCTGAAATCAATGGCAATATACCGGTCATGGTGGATGATGACTGGCTGGTTACCGGGATAGATGAAGAAAAAAAGGAAGTGCATTTATTTATTATCCATAGCAGTCAACCTGTTATTATCCCGTGGGAGGAGTTTACCAGGGGAATAAAAGGGAACGGGATAAAAGAATATTTTACCTTTGAAATTACAGGAGATGAAAGCACGTGTGTAGACCCGGATTACATGTTTGAGCATACAAAGGAACGGGTATGCAGCCTGGAATCGGGAAAGCCCGGGTATGAACAGGTAAAGGAGTTTGCAGAAATCTTCTATGTTGCGTTCGATTATTCAACCGAACTCAAAGATGCGGAAGATGTCTATGAAACGCCGATTGTAAAAAACATACTCGATGTAAGCCGCGGGAGAAAGTTATTCCGCATGACATTGGAATACATAAGCAGGATTGCACATACCGGTCTTTTTACCGGAGTTCAGAAGCGGCTTGAAACCGCGGAAAACAAATGGTTGTTCATCATGTCGTTGTTCATCAAAGCCTATCATGCAGGGAATTTTGAAAATGCAACCAGGATGAAAATATACCGTAACATAAAGGATGTGGTGGATGATGAAAAGAATATCTACGGTTTTTTTAACAAGAACCAACCTTAACAACAGTGGAGTATTTTTATTTTCTTTTAGTATAATAAAATAAAAATACTCCGAAGCCTCTTGCGAAAATTCCTTAAATACTATTGGATTTTTGCAAGAGGCTCAAGATTTCAGTTTTTCAAGGAGGAATAGACGATGATTACTGATATCGAGAAAACGGTAAAAGATATTATTAAAAAAAGTATTGATGTAAAAATACCCATTGATGAAATCGGCACGGAAGATGATTTGTTGAATGTGGGATTGACATCCAGGAACTTTTTAAAATTAGTGGTTGGTATAGAAACCGAATGGGGATTTGAATTCGACGATGAATTTTTGAATTTCAATAAACTAAGAACACTTAAAGACATATCTGCCTATATTGAAAAACGGGTGGATAAGAACTAATGTGATTGCACCCCTGTTTTGAATTTATCACCCTGCATACATCACGGTGAGCTTAACTCTTCCAGCAGGTTGGATAAGAGGGGAAGCTCCTTTTTTTCTATCTCATCCAGCGTATTGATGATTTTCATGATGCACCTGCTATCGTTGCTTACCTCGTACTTAAGCATAAGATTCCTCATACCCAATGCTTTCTGCTCGATCTCCATGTAATCGTTATACAACCCGGGCAGCTTTATAAAACCGTTTTCGTTCATATACTTTATTCTTAACAGCATACATTTTTTGTGCTCCCAGAATAAATGAACAGGCCGGATATCCAGTTCCAGTCCGGTATTCAACATTGATTGGAAGTATTTTTTGAGTATCAGGTACGTCTTCATTCCGTAAATATAATTTTGCTTCGGTGTTCGTACTATCCGGAGTTTTTCCGTTGTATCGATTGAATGGATATAATCATTTAATAATTCTTTTGTCAATGTTACATCAAAATCAAATTTCGCGTCCTTAATGGGTTTTAACAATGTAACAAAATCAAAGCACTCGAACAGATCTTTATCCACATTTGATATATCATAATAATATGCTTTTTCAAAATCATCAAAGGATAACTGGTTAAAAGAAAATACCTCTTCCTCATTAAAGCCTGCTGTATTGAAAGATTTTTTTTCAGTATCATATCCATATAAGAATATATCATGAGGCTGCCTGTTTTTTTGATACGATGACCTGAATGGTATATAAAAATCATCGATACCTATGTAAGTATACCAGCCACGCTCAATATAGTTTTTTACAAACTCGACAATATTGATGTTATTAGCCAGTACTACATCTCTGTTTATCTTATGAACCTGTAAAAAACAGGGAATTCCGTTTTCCCATGCATTGTATGAAACAAAATTATACCAGGGAACTCCATCCGGGTTCTCTATGCCAAATACCTGAATATAATGGCTGTAAAACCATGGTATGAAATTTTCATAACTGAACACAACAGATAATTGGAATGCATGAAAATGAAGGCCTGTAACCGGGGGTATTCTAATTGGTAATTCTAATCTTTTCATAAAAACACCTTTTCTTTAATGAGTTTTTAAAATCTAAAAGGAATAAATCAAGATATCAAGATCAACTCAATAAAAACAAAAATCTTGATTTTTGTCAAGCACAACTAATTTTTATTTTCATCTTCTTTTCATAACCAGATATCTTTGTAAAAGTGTCGTATTCACCTGTTCAAAAACAGATGCCGGCAAAAAAATATACTTTTAGTAAGCTATAAAATAAGGAAATTCACTTCTTATGTAATTATTCCTCTTTTAATTTTAAAAGAATCAGTTCAGGAACTGGAATGAACCTGTTATTTTCTCATATGTTTCCCTGTATGCGTCAAATTGGTCAGAAAGGGTATTAAAGGAAAGTGCATAAACAAATCCTTTTCTTATGGCAAACATACTAAAGAATTTCATTTCCATAGATTCATGGGTACCAAGGTAAATTATCCGGCAGGCAGGATGTCCGCCGAGGGTACTTTCCGATGATTCAATCAATGTGAACCCGGGCATATATTTTTTCATTCCGTCTATAGTTATTTCCAGGTACTTTTCCAGACTCATCTCAATCCCATACATCTTTTCATACAGGAGATTAAATCCTTCATAAAGAACGGTACCGGTATTTTCTTTTGGGATAAGAAATGCAACACCATTATCACCTTCCTTGATATCCCAGTTTTCCGGGTACTGGATGCGGATACCGGCATCAAGATTTTCAAATACAGCAAAGCCCTTAATAGGGTGCAGTTCCGGTGGTTTTACCTGTTCATTACCCGGGGATTGATTTTGAGGTGTTTTTGAACAGCCGGCTGGATACAACATAACTATTGCGAAGATGACAATAATACAAATGAATTTACTATGAGCTTTTTTATACATATATTTTTTCCTCCATTGGAGATGTTTATAAAAAAAAACTGTGTATCCTTTTATGGAAACACAGCTTTTCTGTTTTCTAATTGCAAAGGTTTATCCCCAATTATTTCAATTGAGTATGATTCGGCAACCTGCTTTTATAAAGAATCGATGTTATTTACGGTTCTTTATTTAATAACATCTTCTGTATCAATATCAAAGAATTGAAGCTTATCCATTTCCGGGATGAAGTTTGCTTCGTCTCCAACATGGAATTCATACCGCGGTTGCACTCTGACAATAAGTTGATGATTTTGTGTACTTACATAGAGGTGAATTTCTGCCCCAAGCGGTTCGACTACTTCAACATGGGTTTTAATATTATTATCTTTCTGGGGTGTTTCTGTATATACAAGGTCTTCCGGTCTTATCCCGAAAAGAACTTCTTTATCTACATACGATTTTAATTTATCTGCTATAGGACCTTCCAGAGTAATCTGGAAATCCCCTTCATCAACAAGTATTTTGCCCTGTTTTTCAATAATTCTGGCAGACATGATATTCATTGGCGGGGAACCGATAAAAGCAGCAACAAAACGGTTGATGGGTTTATTGTAGAGTTCCAGCGGGGAACCGATTTGCTGCATAAGACCGTCTTTTAAAACGACAATCTTGTCTCCCATAGTCATAGCTTCCACCTGGTCATGGGTTACGTAAATCATGGTTGCCTGGAGTCTTGTATGGAGTGCGGAAATTTCCGCCCTCATCTGGACCCGGAGTTTTGCATCGAGGTTTGAGAGGGGTTCGTCAAATAAAAATGCCTTGGGTTTCCGTACAATAGCACGGCCTACCGCAACTCGCTGACGCTGACCACCGGATAAAGCTTTCGGTTTTCTGTCCAGAAGCTCTTCTATATGAAGAATCTGGGCTGCTTCATTCACACGGGTCTGGATTTCCTGTTTCGGATATTTGCGGATTTTAAGACCAAAGGCCATGTTATCATACACGGTCATATGAGGATAAAGTGCATAGTTCTGAAACACCATGGCTATGTCACGGTCCTTTGGAGAAATATCATTCACCAGATCACCATCGATAAAGATTTCACCGGATGAGATATCCTCCAATCCGGCGATCATTCTTAATGTCGTTGTTTTACCACAACCTGAAGGACCAACAAGAACAACAAACTCTTTGTCGTTTATAGTAATATTGACATTATCTACTGCCTTTACATCATGTCCAAAAAGTTTGGTAACATTTCGTAATTCAACTGTTGCCATTTAAACCTCCAAATAATATTTATTATAAAAAACATTCTATATTTAAGGAAAAGAACAAAATACTGCCTTTCTTTTTCTATTTTTACCCTATTTTTGAAAAAAGTTCAACTGTTCTTCCAGCTTTTTCTCAAAATTTTCTATTATAATTGCATCTCTTAACCATGTTTTTACATTCTCATTCTTATTTCTTTGCCAATCATCCGGGAAATTTCCCGGAAAAATAATAGAATCGGACAAAGGAATGTGGTTGGTAAAGAGAGGATAATGCCGGGGAAGTGAGGTGATATTCACCTCTTTTAATGATGAAAATCCGCCGGCAAGCCCGAAAACCCCGTCCAGCTTTTTAAAATGGTTTATTTCAAGCAGCTTATCCTGTATAACAGGGTTGAACAGCCATGAAATAAACGCTTTTCCCCCATTTTTATTCCTGCTTTTATCAGGGATTCCTATGAATAATATATCATCTTGAACAGCAATCTTATTATCATAGGAAAGCCATTTGAAATCCAGATATTCAAATTTTTCCGGTGGAATCTTGTAAAGATCCCTGGAGTTAAGGGAAAAATAAAGTATTTGCTTTTCCTTAATCAGTTGATAGGGGGGTATGGTAAGATATTTTTTGCTGAAGACTCTTTCGGATGAATAACCGCCGGGGATTTCGTTTATCCAATCCTTCAGGAAAGCAGTTGCTTTTGTAAGAGCATCTGCATCCCAGGTAAGATACGTATCAATTCCTCTTCTGAAATTTACTCCAAAGAGAATTGTTGTAAGGTAAATAAAATCATCATTCCAGAAAGGAGAAAAACCTATTTTTAGCAGCCTGTTATTTTTGGCAGAATTGTACTCTAAACTGGAAGCTTTCATATTTTCCAGGTAAATAAAAATATCGGAATTAACGGATATTTCTGTTTTCTTATCATAAATAATGGCGGAAAGAGTGAAATTAAGCGGCAGTACCTTTTGTTCCTTATTGTATATCCCAAGCTGAAGCAGTTCGGGATAGAATGAATCCGGGTTTATCCTGTTATTCTTTAACAATGAGTTTAAAGACAGGCATTTTTTCATAGGTAAAGGGCTTGCCAGCCATTCACCGACTATTATATCAACAGGATCACCTTTTCCCATAAGGATATTTACCGGTTCGGAAGTATAAAGCACTTCAACATGGTAGGCATCCTGCGAAGCATTAAAAACCTCTACATAAGCAAGAATCTCCGGGTTATGAGTAAGGAGTGTTACTTTTTTATTGTTGAATAGCGCACAACTGCTTAGAAGCAGATAGCTGCTTAACAAAAGCAAAAGGATTCGTAGAACAGTACTATAATAACGCATATCCATGATAAGGTAATAGAGAATCAGTCCGGATGTCAATGGGTGGAATCCTTTAAGTTTCCCTGATTTTCTGCCATTCCATTATTCTGTTATTTTTGCTATATTAATCCTGTGCCGGCAGAAACAAAGTGGTTGGAGACATATCCTTTGTACACATTCAATTCATACTCATACTACCTCAAATCTATCTATAAGCAGCCGGCATACAGGGTTTCTGTTGATGCAGGTTTTACCTGTCCTCACCGGAGCAGGAATCAAAACAACACAGGATGCCTTTATTGTGCCGGTGGGGGTTCCCGTGCCCCATATCTCGGCAAAGAAAGCGATATCCGGCTCCAGATCAGGGGGGCAATAGATTTCCTTAAGAAAAGATACCATGCAGGGGTGTTTCTACTTTATTTACAGGCTTTTTCCGGGACAAATGCAGAACCTCCGACCCTTAAAAGAATTTACGATTTTGCATTAAGTTGTGCACCCTTTAAGGAACTCATTATCTCAACAAGACCGGATTGTATTGATAGAGAAAAAACAAAACTGCTGAAAACCTATGCAGAAAATGGCCTTAAAGTCTGGGTTGAACTTGGTCTCCAGTCAGCATCAGATGATACGTTATGGCGTATGAACAGGAGACATACGGTGAAAGACTTTGTTACTGCATTCAACCTGCTTAAAAAGAATGGTATATATGTGACAATTCATCTTATCTTTGGCCTTCCCGGAGAGGGGGAGGAAGAAATTATACATACTGCCCGGTTTGTAGCCGATTTAAAACCCGACGGTCTCAAGATTCATAATCTGCATATTCTGAAAAGTTCCCCGCTTTATTCCGAGTATCTCTGCGGGGAGATTGTTACCCCCTGTGCTTTGCATCACCGGGATTTTGTGGTAAAAGCCCTGGAATATCTGCCCGTGGAAACCGTTATCATGAGGCTTACCTGTGATTCACCCGGCGACGATCTTGCAAGTCCTCTTTCTTTCTTTAGTAAATCCCGTTTTTACGAGGAGGTAAAAAAAGAAATGATCCTGCAAAAAACCTGGCAGGGAAAAAAATACAACCCGAAGGCAATTATGTGAAGAGACCTGTTTCAAGTTGTTTTTATATTAAAACAATGCATTTCACATAACGTTTCAGGTAGTTGGACGAAATAAAAGGGTTCTATTTTTATAATATTGTCAACTATCACCTCATCATATTCCTACAATACTCCGACATCAACCTTATCCACTCTGTCAAACTCCGGTTCTTTATTTTGAATTGGGAAGGATATACCGGTTTCCCAATGATCACTTTCACTTTGCATAAGAATCGATTAAGTGTTCTGCTGAAACAGGGATAGGGTTTTGTTATTATTCTTACAGGGATAACGGGTCTGTTAAACCGGAAAGCGAGGAAAAAAACACCATGTTTGAATTCCCCAATCCCTGTATTCAGATGTGTCAATTCTCCTTCCGGGAAAAAGTGGACAAAGCACCCTTTTTTAAATATTTTTTCTATATTTGTAACAAAGTTATTGTAAGGCATATCTTCGGACACCGGGAAAGCCCCAAGGTACCGGATATATGTCCCGACAACCGGTATCAAAAAGGTTTTTTCCATAGCAGTAAAATAGGTGCGTCGCGGTGCGATTGCATGCGCGATTATTCCGGGATCCAGATAATGGGTATGGTTGGAAATAAGAAATGCCCCCGCTGTATGAACATGAAGATTTCTCCTGCCGGAAATCCTTATTCGTGCGATAAAGATGTCATAAAGAATCACAAAAAAAAGGGTAAGCCAGAAAACGATTTTTGCAGGAATATGAAGCAGGGGAGAGTAAAAGCGCTTTTTTTTATCCTTCTGTTTCACCTTTTTTATCTCCCTGGGTTATCGGAGAGCGGCACTTTACCAATCTTCCTTTCCATTCCATCCCTTTCCCATACCCGGTTTTTAGAAAAGAAAGAATGGCAATAATCATAATATTCATAAAAACAAGGGGATACAGAAAAGAAATAAACAATGAAAGCTTCCTGCTTTTTACCATTAAAAACCATGTAAAGAAAAATATAAATACGGGAACTGCTGCTGCAAGACCTTCACTCCCGTTTAACAGGATATGAAGGAGGTGCAGTACAGGAAACTCAATTACCAGGGAAACGAGTAAAAGCAGGCCAAAAAGCAGCAGGATATTTTGATTAAGAGCCCCAAAAAGGCTTTTCGCCAATCCTTTATACGCACCGGAAAATGTTGTATACATCCTGCATTGGACATATTCCTTTGCATCAAGAAAGATTGTTTTAAACCCATGTGCTTTCATGATCCTTGCCATATCCATATCTTCAACAACAGACTGTTTAAATGAACTATAACCCCCGATAGCATGAAAGACAGATTTTTTACAAAAAATAAACTGGCCGATGGCAAAGGAGATAGAGGGATGATTTTTTTCCGGCAGTTTCCATAAAGGAAGAATAAGTGTTGTCAGAATATAAATAGCAGGAATGACAACAGCTTCCCCGAGTGAACCGATAATATGGTAAATATATGCAGAAAGAAAATCAGCATTATGTTTTTCCAGATTATGAACAGCCCAGCGGATGCTGAAAGAAGAATGGACGGTATCTGCATCAGTAAAAAGAAGATACTCCCCTTTTGCTTTTTCAACGAGTTGATGACAGGCAAATTGCTTTCCTGACCACCCCTCGGGGAGGGGTTTGCCCGGGAAAATCCGTATTCTGTCAGATTTTTTCTTAAAATCTTTTAGTATACTCCATGTCCTGTCTTCGGAATTATCATCCAGAACGAGAATCTCATAGTTATCATAATCCTGTTTCAGGAGGGAAAAAAGGCAATGTGCAATATTTTTTTCTTCATTTCTTGCCGGAACAATAACAGAGACCATAAAGTGATTCACCTTACCGGGGGAAAATGACCATCTTTTTAAGGTAACAATGTTCCGGCGGGTAATATAGAGAAAGAAAAGACAAATAATTGTTGCACAAATAAGATACAAATTCACTCATCCGTCCTTTATCACTTTTTCTCACCGAATGCCTGAACATAAAAGGTAAATTATTTTATATGATTATACGCAGTGTGTCAATGAAAAAATTTTGAAACAGTTCCTATTATATAAACCATTGGTACTGCTTTTGATAGACTATAATCTTCACCTATTGAAAGCGTGTAGTCTGAAGTATTTATGTCATTCAAGATTTCTTTTAACTCATTCGCACTATATTTCCTGAGGCCGGAGACATGGACCAGATGCACCGGAACAAAGGTCAACGATAATATTCGTATCTGTGTTTTCAAGTTCTTTTATCATATAAGGAATTGCATAATCAAACGCTTTTGTACGGGTCATAATAATCTGGAGAATATTGGTTTGCATTTTTCTGAAAATATCAGGAAACCAGCTTAAATCCATAAACTCGAATAAATGAATCCGTTTCATCTGTTATACCTCATTCCTTTAGCATTAAAATTTAATTCAGCTCTATTGTTAATTATAAATGACAAGACACTGATTTATACTATCAAAAAAATACATCTTTTGCTTTTTGTAATTCTTTTTTATATGTATTGTATTGTTTCCATACGAAAATAACACCGAAAATAGCAGAGAGGAACAGCAATATTATACCAATATATTGCCATTTTAGACAAAGAATAAATAAATTATTTCTCGCAGACAGGGCAAGTGGTATACCAAGTAATGGTCCTATAGCAGATAATAAAATACTGGATCCTACTTGAGCTTTCCCCTCAAATCCGAATAATTTAGGGGCATATTTATTACGGATTTCTTCGATAAACTGCTCATAATCTTGAATAATACTATTTTTTTTTTTTATCTTTTGGCAGGAACGAATAAAATGAGATATTACAAATATTTTTGACAACCCATGATAATATTGGAAATCGATGTATGAGCAAATAAATGGAATTATTACTAATACGATATAGCTGAATTCTTGAATGGCATTAGCATTATTTCCCAATCCTGCAATACCAAAAGCAACAGCAAATAAACCTGTGATTAAAAAAATTGTTCCTGTTTCTTTTCAATATATTTGCTGTATTATAGACGGTTTTATGATAGTTTTTAAAGATGGAAACATATAAATTCTTTAAAAAAGAGTATAAATAAAAATGGGGTTGGCTATAGAAAGTATTGGTTTTTGCCAACCCCGACCTTCTTGATTAATATATCGAGGTTTATTATACCAGGTGTCCGGGGAAAAAAAACCGGTTAAAATATGGTAAAAAAAAGGTAGGAATTATAGATTATTTGTAATTATTCAGCGTATTTTTGACAGGATTTACAGGATGGGGAGAAAGGGTGAAAATTTGATTATATTTTTTAACAATGTAATTGAATTTAGATTGATTTTCTCTATACTTGTTTATTAATGCATATGATTAAAACAGCACGTCTTCAATTTATTACCGAACATCGGTTTCGTATGCGGGATGCAGAGAAATTACGGGGGTTTTTTGCACACTGGTTTTGTGTCGAGGATTCTTTCCATAATCATTACCCGGACGGGAACTCAATATACCGGATGCTCCTTGTCCAGTACAAAGTAATTACCCGGGCTGCTGAGTATTGCAGCAGCCCGGTATTTTAATTACCGGGATAACGGACCCTTCCCATTGAAAATGAATGACAAATCCCTTACACTTATTCTTATGGATGCAAACTATAAAAAAAGAATCATTACCACTATTCTTTTTCTTGTGTTTTCATATGTCGCACCTGCACTTGAATGGAAACCGGTTGAACCCACCGGTGTTCCATACAGGAGATATTTTTCAAGTTTTGCCAATGCAGGGAAAGGGCGGCTTCTCCTGTTCGGCGGAATCCATGATGACCGCTACTTAAAAGACCTCTGGCTTTTTGATATCGCTTCCGGACAATGGAAGCAGCTCCCGGATGACAATTTTGCCATTCCCCTTGCCGGGGCCGCATGTACCTTTCTCAATGATGATGAGGTAATTTTTCATGGTGGTTGTGATAAAGATTATATATATTCATCCTTTTTTAAATATCATATAGAAAAAGCCGAATGGAGTATTGTTTATGTAACACAGGATACGGTACCGCCCCCGCCGCGTTTAAGACATAAAATCGTTTTTGACGGAGAAGACACCCTTGTCCTTTTTGGCGGGAACGGGGGTGTAAAAGGATATCTTGACGATACATGGATATACCGGTTCTCTACACAAACCTGGAAGGAAATCAAATCACCGGATACACCCCGTGCCAGGCGGGATTATGATATGGTGTACACAAAAAACAATAAGGTACTTCTTTCCGGCGGCGATGGTGATGGAAAATATCTTAATGATCTCTGGGAGTTTGATGTGCAGACAGGCGTGTGGACACAGTTGCAGGAAGATACATGGGATTACAAGTTCCCTTCTCCCCGTTCCGGGCATTCGCTTGCTTTTGTACATGATGCGATCCTTCTTACCGGGGGTTCAGATTATATTGGATATATGTCGGATACCTGGATATACTGGATAGAAAAACAGGAATGGGAAGAGTTGTTTTATACAGGGAATCCGGTACCCCCGGCACGAATTCTGCACCAGACAATTGTCACAGAAGACGAACGGATATTTCTCTTTGGAGGGCACACCATTAATGGAGCAGATAACTCATTATTTGAATTTGACTGGGAAAAAAAGAAATGGACACCATATCTTGCATTTCAAATGCCGGAAAGACTCGAAAATCTGTGCCTTTTACAGTGGGACAATCAATCAATCCTCCTTCTCGGGGGGAATACATTGTATGAATCGAAAACAAAAGATATGTTAACGCTTGATACACGAAATAATACATGGAGAGATCCCGGTGCAATAAAGGACTCTGTATCTTCCTGTGAAATCATAAAAAAGATCCACGGAATCGACAGGTGGGCAACAAATGGGCAAAACCAGGGTATTGTCCTGACATCATACATATACGCACCTGGAAGTCCATGTGCAAAAGCCATTCCAGACGGTAATTCATTCCTGAATACAATTCACACCTTTGATGCTGCCCAAAACCGGCGGGAAACCATTACCCTTTCCGGCCTGGTTCCTTCTCTAAGAAAGGATTATGCCATGGCTTTCGCAGGTGGGAATAAGCTGGTTCTTTTTGGGGGAGACAGGACTGTTTCCGGGATGAGTACAAAAAAAGGGAAAAAACCGGAATTACTGGATGATACATGGATTATCGATCTTGATTCAGGAACCTGCGAGAGCAAGACCATGAAGATATCCCCTGCCCCGCGCAGGGGAAGCGAAATGGTACAGCTGGACAAAGACAAACTGCTCCTGTTCGGCGGCGAGACCGGGGACGGGAAGAAAAAAAACGATCTGTGGTTGTACAATATACAGGGCGCCGGATGGCAGGAACAAAAGACAATAGATCCCCCGTCCCCAAGAAGCGGGCACAGGATGGTTGTCCTGGACGGGAAGGTCCTCCTTTTTGGAGGAGACCGGGGGAATGAGGCCCTCGATGATACATGGCTCTATGATAATAAAGCCGGCCTCTGGCAGCAATTGTTTGTAAAACAATCCCCGGGACCCCGGTGTTACCAGGGGATGTTCCTGTCAGATGATGAAAATGTATATATAACAGGCGGCAGAACATATATGAAATCAGGAAAAGTCGATCTGCTTAACAACAGCTTTGCCCTGGATGTATCGGGAATCCTTCACCCAAAAGAACCGGGGCCGGAAATCCATGTACAACTGGCAAGAGGGGGCTCCGATGCTGTCATGTCCCATGACGGAAAATTTTTCCTTTCCGTAAGCGGTTCTGATATTGCACTCTGGGATGTACTTACCGGGAAAGAGATACGTTCCTTTAAAGGACACAAATCGGTAATAAATTCCCTCTCTTTTTCCCCCTGCGGAAAGTATGCGCTTTCAGGCAGCGGTGCGATTCATCTTGGAATCGGCGGTGATGATAGTGTAAGGATATGGGATATCCTTACCGGTGAGGAATTACAATTATTCAACAACCACAAAAATATTGTAACGGATGTTTTTTATTCACCGGATGGGAAAAAGATATATTCCACGGATTATGATGAAACAAAGGTATGGGATCCTTATACCAATAAGGAATACGCCACCTGTAAATGGTATTATATTATCGATTATGCCCGTGACGGGAGTATGGCCCTTTATGCAAAAGCGAATACCCTGACACTTGCCGATCTTTCTCTTGCTGATCTTTCTACCGGGAGTACCACAATAAAAAAATGGACTGCCCAATCCGAATCGATTACCAGCGTGGCCCTGTCCCCCGATAAACAGTATGCACTTTCCGGGGATTCTCAAGGGAATATCTCGCTGTGGAAAGTTCCCGGCGGGGAGCTGATAACACAGTGTGAAAAACAACCGGATTCCATCTATCACCTTTGTTTTTCTCCTTCAGGTTCTTCTGCCCTCTCATGTGCAGGAACACATAATAAGGTGAGTCTCCGGGAAATGCCATCCTGCAAGGAAGTTCAAAGCTATGATTTTGATAAAAGCTTTACCTACATCTCTTCAATCGGATTTTCATCGGATGAAAAATCAGTCTATATAAGCGGAAATGATAAAATCATCCTTTTTGAAAAGGATTCCGGTATACGTGTAAGGGAATTCTTTAACAGAACCGATATAGTCGATACCCTTGCCCAATCTCATGACGGGAGGTATCTCTATACAGGTTCCTATAATGGCGGGATACATAAATGGGATTTACAGGAATGCAAGCTTTCATCCACATTTACCGGGCATGAAAAGGATATAAAAGCGATCTCCCTTACCTTAGATGATATACATATCCTTTCAGGGAGTGAAAACAACATTCTTTTGTGGGATTCTGTTTCCGGCAGAATTGAAAAGGAAATAAAGCGTGAATCCGAATTCAGCAAGATGGTGCAAATATCCGGGAATGAAGACTATGCGCTTATAGCAGACGGCAAAACAGTAAAAATATATGATTTTTCCACCTGGGAAAAAGTACAGGAAATAACGGCAGAATACACTGTCAGTGTCCCATGCTTTACCCCGGATTCAAACTATATTCTTGTTGACAGTTCAGATCTCCGGTTCGGAGAGGTTGATCTATACGAAATAAAAAGCGGAAAAAAAATAAGGACTTTCCCCGGCTATGATTCCCCGATAAATGCAATAGCCGTTTCACCTGATTCACAGTATGTCTGTGCAGCCGGGTGGAGGGGTGTTATAAAAGTGTGGGATTACCGGACCGGAAAAGAACACAAAACCTTGAAAGGCCATACGGACGGGATTCTCTCTGTCTGCTTTTCCAAAGACAGCAGAACGATTCTTTCAGGCAGCATGGACCAGACTATCAGAATGTGGGATATCGCAACCGGAAACCAGGTAAAAATCTTCCGGGGACATACCGGGAATGTAAACTCTGCAATCTTTACTTTTGACGGCACCAGAATCATTTCGGGAAGTCATGATTGCACCACACGAATATGGGATATTTCCACAGGGGAATGGATCGCCCTTGTGTCGTCTCTTGAAAAGAACGAGTGGCTGATTTATACAGAGGATGGGTACTGGGACTCCTCCCGGAACGGGGGTGATCTTGTTGCAATGGTAAAAGGACTTGAATCTTTTAATATTGACCAGTTTGCTTTACGGAATAACAGGCCGGACCTCATTCTCTTAAACCTGGGTATTACCGATAAAAAGCTTATTAACCATTATTATTCCCAGTATATGAAAAGATTAAAAAAACTCGGGTTCCAGGAAAAAAATCTTTCCAATGAATTACATGTACCGGAGGCGAAAATCAAATCCGCAAAGCAAAACGGAAAGATGTATGAACTTGTGTTATCACTTAATGATACAAAATATCCCCTTAAATCCTATAATATCTTTATCAATGATGTCCCTCTCTTCGGGTCGTATGGGAGAAAAATAACGGGAAAGAAAGCGGAGATAAAAGAAACGGTTGAACTTCTTTCCGGGGAAAACAAAATCGAGGCATCCTGTATGAACAGCAAAGGAATTGAATCATACAGGGCGTTAACCCATACTGCATACGATAAAAAAACGAAAGGGGATTTGTACTTTCTCGCATTTGGCGTTTCAACATATAAAAACCCGGATTTGAATCTTAAGTACGCACACAAGGATGTGCAGGATCTTGAGAAGATGTTTATGAAAATGAAAGGCGGGTATGGGAATGTATATAATAAAACATACACAGACAAGGCGGTTACCGTAAAAAACATTCAAAATGCAAAATCATTTCTCAATAAAGCAAAGATCGATGATACGTTTATTCTCTTTATCTCCGGTCATGGACTTCATGACACGGATACCGAAGCCACCTATTATTATCTTACCTATGACACAGACATCCGCAACCTGAAAAAGACTGCTGCGAATTTCGAGCTTATCGAAGACATTCTCCAGGGAATCACACCGCGGAAAAAGCTTTTCCTTATGGATACATGCGAATCCGGCGAAGTCGATGAGGATTCGCAGGAAGGTTATTATATGATGGCGGATTCGAAAGGGCTAAAGGCACGCACACCGGGGAAAGGAATAACAATCAGGAAAGGGAAAAAGAGGGCATATCTTTTTGACAGGGAGCGGTATATATATAATGATCTTGTACGGCGGTCCGGGGCTATTGTCTTTTCATCCTGCAAAGGCGGGGAGTTTTCATATGAAAGCAGTAAGTATGAAAACGGACTTTTTACCGAGGAATTATTGAATGGGATAGATAATGCAAAAGCGGACAGGACAAAGATGGATTGGTAACGGTGGATGAACTGAAAGAATATGTAAGTACCGCTGTCCCGGGAATCACTGATAATATGCAGAATCCTGTTGTCGACCGGGATAATATATACATTGAGTTCGGATTTCCTGTCCCATGATACCTGCCGTTTTTTCCATTTTCTTTAACTAAAACCTGGAATCCTGTGTATTCTGGAGTATATTATAACAGTGTTGGCTGCGCCCAAACCGGATAATCCATCCGGGTAAAACGGGAGATTAATAAATAAACAATAATAACAAAGGAGATAAAAATGAGAGCATTCCAAATGAATTTATTTTTTCTGCTTGTACTCTTTTTTTCTGCACAGGTCCGGTTTCCGGGCAACTTACTATTTAAGATGATATAAGTATAAAGTTTATCCACCGGGTTCCTGTGTATGATTATGATGATACTTCCAAAATAAACAGGGGCTGGCCGGACAATGGGGAAGATGTACCCTGGATTGGATATATTAAAAACTGGTCTTCTTCTGACCATGATATAGAATACAGATGGGCACTAGAAAATAATAGCGGTACCATCGTAGATACACTGTCAGGTTCAGTTACAGTTCCTGCTCTGGATCCTTCTATTGATATCAATAACCAGGGTGTGGCAACAGTCGATTTTTCCTGGACATGGACAATGACCAGGCATACCCTTACCCTGGATGTGGACACGGCGAATGCGGTATCGGAATTCCAGGAAGGGAATAACAGCCTGGAAATTTTTACCGACGCCCTTACCGTTGCATTTTATGTGGAGCCGGATACTGCCCTTATCCATTATGTCGAGAATGCAGATGTGGGAATAAAGATAGAGTTTTATGAACCCCATACCCTTTCGGGATTCCGGGTTGCTGTTGCAGGATGTGATTTTTGCGAACCATATTTTGCTTCATATTACTGGAAAGTGGAAAAAGGGAATTCCTGGGATGGTCCGTTAACCACCATTATGGAAGGATACGAAACAACAGCAGAAGGCCCGGTTAATATTCCCTTCCCGGCAGAACATACGGCGAAAGTATTTAAAATAACAGCAGACAGGAATAATGGAGACGGTGTAGTTCATATCCTTGAATTAATCCCATTATTTTAGACAGGGTAAAAAGAATTACCGGAATATATACTCCAGGTATACATGCTGGTGTCCGGGAATATATCTCGGGGAAAGAGGAAAATTAGAAAATCCGGGATAAAATCAGTCTTCGAGATGCTTTTTTACCATATTTTCTATTTCTTCCTTTGGCAATGCTCCCACTACCTGATCCTTTACCTCCCCCTGTTTAAAGATGTAGAGGGTGGGGATACTAATAATTTTATACTTTGTCGCTGTTTCCGGGCATTCATCTACATTCACTTTACAAACCTTAAGCTTGTCCTTGTATTGATTTGCCATTGCTTCGATGGAAGGGGCAATCATCTTGCAGGGCATACACCATGGTGCCCAGAAATCCACAAGCACCGGGATTGATGAATCCAGCACTTCTTCTTTAAAATTAGTATCGGTAATTTCTTTTTCCAACTACGGCTCCTTTCGTTTGCTGCTTTCCTGTATATACGCTGGACAAATATACATAAATCAGGAGATAAATGCAAGTCTTCTCTGTTTCATTAAGAAGGAAACTATGAATTGTGGTCAAGCCCATTGCACAGCTAAAGCGGATGAATACCAGTTCAGACTTATACATTTGTGTTAGATAGAGTTGAATTACTTAATATGTGTATAGCACTTGTGACACCGCGGTGTCACAATGTTTGGGGAGAAAATACAAGTTTGTGAACAAAAAAAATGTTTTTTATATAAGATAAAGGCTGTTAGTTGCATTATTGCTTGCCCCTTATCCTGTACATCCTGTTAAAATCGAACTTCAGGGTTCATTTTCTTAAAAAAACCGGTTCCCGGAATCCCGCCCTCTTCTCCGGGTGGGAATTTCCAATCAGGTAGTACCTCTTGACAAATTTTTATTTTCATGAAGGTTTTTTTAATAGTTCACTTACTTCTTAA
>JAFGQK010000015.1 GCA_016935735.1 Spirochaetales bacterium
AAAGACCACCTGCAGAGCAGGTGGCTTTTTCTAAATCAAAAGAATCTGAAAGGCATAGCCTTTATAATCAATATAATAAGGAGGAAACAGACCACCTTCAAAGGATGTGGTTTCCTTTTGATAATGAATCGTTTTTATACTATTTTATAAAAAAAGGAGTACATCATGGCAGTAACTATTTACTCAACCCCTTCATGCGGATTTTGCATAAAAGTGAAAAATTACTTTAAAGAGGCCGGGGTTCCCTTTACCGAGTATAATGTCGCTGACAACAGGGAAAAAGCGGAAGAAATGGTAAGAAAGAGCGGGCAGATGGGTGTCCCTGTTATTGATATAAACGGGAAAATAATTGTGGGTTTTAACAAACCTGAAATAGATAAAGCACTAAAAAGATAGAAACGTATTTCGTTTATTCTACCATGTTATCTCCATAAGTTTCTGATAACCGTAATGGACAATAAGGTGATCGAGCAGGACAAGTGCTGTATAATTTTCTGCGACCGGCCAGATTCGTGCGACAATTGTCGGGTCACGCCGTGTAATCGCACCGAGTTCCTTATTTTCCAGCGTATATTTATCGATGGTGTGCTGTTTCTTATTTATTGTCGGGGTTGGTTTTATCGCAAGTCTTACTATAATCGACTGCCCGGTAGCAAGCCCGCCGGTGATTCCGCCTGCATTATTGGAGTCAAAGATCACCTTTTTGTTCTCTGAATGAATCTGGTCATTACATTCATACCCGGTCATATCCTTTACCCGTATCCCTGCCCCTATTTCCACTGCTTTCACCGCACCGATTCCCAGCATCCGGCCCAATTCCGCGTCAAGCTTGAAAAACACCGGTTCACCAAGGCCTGCCGGTATACCATTTATGACAAGTTCAACAACACCGCCGGATGAGTCGCCGGTTTCAGTAATTTTATTCACTGCCTTTATCATCTCTTTTGCAGTATCCAGATCCGGACAATTTATTACAGAATGAACGTTATACCGGTCAAGGATTTCTTCCTCATTTATTTCCGGGGCCTTTGCCCTTATATCATCAATCTCTTTCTCGATCTCTGCAAAGATTTTCATTTTTTCAAGAAAACGCATCTCTTCATGGATTCTCTTTTTTTCGTATATTTCCTGGTAAAAAGGATCATAATCTCGCCGCATCTTTTTATAAGATTCAGTATAGGTTAATGCATCTGCCGGATTGATCTCTCCGCAATTCACCCCGGCGGCTTCTCTTACATAAGCAAACACATCTATTCCCAGTTTCTTAAGTATCTTTTTTGCAACGGCCCCGGCTGCCACTATCGTACTCGTATACCGCCCGGAAAAAATTCCCGCACCGATGGCATCATCAGATTCCCCGTATTTTTTAAAAGAGGCATACGAAGCATGTCCCGGCCGGGGGGTTCTGTTTGTATCCTGGTATTGTTTAATATGAATAAAGTGTCTATCCAGGTTGGGAATAAGAATACAGAATGGCGTCCCGTTTGTTTTATTCCTGTTCCCGGCGTTTTCAACCGTGTCTGCTGCATTCAGTCCGGAATAGATGACCGGAAGATCCGGTTCCTTTCTTGGCGAGGATAATTCGTCCGTACCGGGTTTCCGAAGAAGAAGATCCCCATATATCTCTTTTTCCGTAATCCTCATCCCGGCGGGAACACCCTGTAAGACAGCGGATAAACCTTCCTGGTATGACCCCCCTGCAACAGTAACCTGAAAACATCTTCCCAAATGGCATCCTATCATGTGTTTTTACTCCTTATACTTTATTTCCAACAATAAAATTTAAGACTAAAAGAGTCAAGTATCTTTATTATTTTTGAAAGGATTTAATAAGATCCGGGACAGATACCTTTTGTTCATAGATCGCTTTCCCGATGATGATCCCTTTTATGAGCGGGCAGTTCTCTTTTACAACATTTTCAACATCTTCACTGCTGCTGATACCCCCGGAAAGAATAACAGGAATCCCGGATTCTTCTGCAATCATCCGTGTCCGGGCAATATCCGGCCCTTCAAGGGTCCCGTCGCCGGAAATATTCGTATATATTATCTCGTTTATACCGATTTCCCCTGCTTTTTTTGCAAGCACCCTGTCGTTCTGTCCGGAATCTGCCTCCCATCCGGCTATTTTCACTTTCCCGTCATAAGCATCAATCCCTGCAACAAAAAAATCACCGTATTTATCCACCCATTTCTTTACTTTTCCAGGTTCACTGGCAAATACGGTGCCTACAATCAGTTTATCTATACCTATTGCAAGTAATTCCCTGATATCCTCTTCTGAACGTATCCCCCCCCCTGTATCCAGGGTACAGGAGACATTCTGCCGTATCTTTTCAATAATAGTACGGTTATTCTTTCCTTTTCCCCGTGCACCGTCAAGGTCCACAATATGAATCCGTTTTACTCCTGCCTTTTCATATGATTGTGCTATTTTTACCGGGTCACTGGAATAGACGGTAACATCAGAATACCTGCCCTGCAAAAGTCTTACACATTCCTGATTGAGAATATCGATTGACGGAATAATCATTACTGACATAGCGATACTTTTAGATATGAATTTTTACTCTTCTACAATATCAATATCAAGATCTTTGAACTCGGATTTATGTGATTTGTCCACTTCCTCATACATCTGGCCAAGTTTAACCAGTTTCTTTAACCTTTCCAGTGTTTCCGGTGTTGTAGTAAAACACTCTTTTAAAGCGGTGTCCGTATCTATGCTAATTTCCTCGTCATTATCCATGCAGAAGTTTAAATCCATTATTTCTCCTTTTTCTCCTGTACCTTTGACGAATTTCAGATAAATAGGCATCTTCTTCTTACCTCCCGGAGTATTATAGAGTATTTACTCACACTATACAAAAAAAATAAGCAATCTTTTATTACAGGAAAAAATAATGTCACATCAGGAAAGGAATGTCAAGTATGATTTATTTAAAATACATCCTGATTGACAGGATATCCGGCTTAATTTTTCCATATTTTATATTTCCGTATAAAACCGACCGGGCGATAACTCATTTTTGCCTGCCGTAAACCACTGTCCCCCATATCCTGTTCTCTATTGATATAGGTATATTTTCCCGGGAGTGATGATGCAAATACCTTATTTATATATTGATAGATGCCCTTGTATTCGGATTCAGCCTTTTCAAAATGAATGACAAAATTAGTGCCTTTTTTAAGTTCTTCACCTAATGTATAAGCAGCAGGCCGGTTATCAATATAGACAATATTACCGCAGAGTTTAAGTTCACCTATCTTTTCCAGGGCCTCCCTTCCTCCGATATAATCTCCCGGGTCCGGGTGTGTTTCCCGCCATCTTTCCAGTACAAACAATGCATCTGGAACAGTGGAATGTGATAATGGTACTACTTTTGCCTCATAGTTCTTTTCAAATAATGTTACAAGATTCCTTTTCTTATGGTATTTACGGCCTTTAAGAAAAGCCAGGTCATCCCGGAGGTGAAGGTAATCAAAATTATCCCGGTCTTGTTTTATGCAATAACCCATATCCCGTAGTTTTCCGGCCTGGGCAACTGATGCGAGTTTCATAAAAGAGTGCTTGCTGAACAATTCATCAAGCAGTTTTTTTTCCGGTAATCCAAAGGGGAGAAGAAAAAAGGATGCCCCATCCCTGTTTCCTGTTATGACATAATTGGATTCCCCTATTCTTGAGACCCGGTATGAATTCTTTATCCTGAAAAGATAGATATTTGCAAAAGTAAACTCGGATATTCCATCTTCCAGGTTCTGAAAAAGCGGATGTAATTCATCCCGCAGATCAATGGAAAACTCCGTTTGTTCTGGGTAATCCGGTATCATGGCTAAAATTTACTTAAATACAAAGTTTTTATCAAGTGGTTATATAATAGAGTGCCTGCCCCAATAATAGCATGAGTTATCTATTTCTGTGTAATCGGTGGTTTCCCTTTTCTTCCAATAAATAATTTGCAGAGCTATGTTCTTAGTTATTACACGATCAATATTTTTTTCTCTGCAAGACGGCATCCATCCAATAAAAGTGTCCCGGCTGAATAATTGAAGTGAACCTGATTTCCATCCGATGGCTGCAAGAAGTAAATTATCATAAGCTAATTTCTTTGTCTAATACTTTCTTTGACGCTGTAGGGTTATAAAAATCCTTCTGTAGCTGGTAGTAGTGAATTCGAATTAGGAACAGGATATAATTTTAGTCTTTATTAAGTCTTAGTAAAATA
>JAFGQK010000154.1 GCA_016935735.1 Spirochaetales bacterium
TCCTTTCATGCCAACACTGTATTGTCATATTTATTAAAGGGGCAAAGTTCCTTCCTGCATTGCTTTTTTAAGAAAAAAAAAATTTTTACTGTTTCAGGCAGGTGTGAAACGCAGGCTTTTTAGACAGCCCCTGGGATTTCGAGAATTTTATCCTCCCTCGACAAAACATTAGACTTGAAAGCGATTTAGACTCATACCGCTGAAACAGGCAATTAAAATAGTATTTTCGTGACACTTTTCTTTTTTACAAACCCTGTCATTCCCGGTGCCTTTTGTAAAATTTTACAAAGCAGAAATCTTACGAAATAAAGAATTCACGAAGTAAAGAGTGCTTAAAGAGTCCTTTTTTCTGACAAAAAATCAGTTTGCGAAATTGCACCCCTCTTGCAATTTTTTTTTTTTTATCGTAACATTAAGTCGACAATTAGAAAAAGTAATGAAGGAGCACGGCTCATTGGAAAACAGAAAACTCCTCTCCGGAAACCAGGCAATAGCGCTGGGGGCATATGAAGCAGGAGTCACTGTAGGGACCGGGTATCCGGGAACCCCTTCCACGGAAATTCTTGAAAGTTTAACATCTTACCCCGGGGTATATACGGAATGGTCGGTGAACGAGAAAGTCGCATTCGAAGTCGCAATGGGCGCTGCCCTTTCCGGTGCACGGACTTTAGTAACCATGAAACATGTAGGCCTTAATGTCGCCGCAGATCCCCTGTTCACTGCTTCATACACCGGGATAAAAGGCGGTCTGGTGATTGTGAATGCAGACGACCCGGATATGCATTCTTCCCAGAATGAACAGGATAACAGGCATTATGCGTATGCTGCCAAGGTACCGATGCTCGAGCCATCGGACTGCCAGGAAGCAAAGGATTTCACTCTCTTTGCATATCATTTAAGCGAGACATACGATACGCCGGTAATTCTCCGTACCGTGACAAGACTTTCCCACTCCCTTGGCGTGGTAATTCCACTGGATAATCCGGCAAGGGATAAAAAAATAGAAGGGTTTAAGCGGGATATCCGTAAATATGTCATGATCCCGGGACATGCCCGTAAACGCCATATTGTGGTGGAAGAAAGGATGAGGAAACTCAAGGATGAGGTGAATACGTTTCCCCTTAACCGGATAGAACTGAATGACACCTCTATTGGATTCATTACCTCGGGAATCCCTTATACCTATGTAAAAGAGGTTTTCCCGGAAGCCTCCGTATTGAAAATCGGTGTGGTGAATCCCCTCCCGGAAAAGCTTATCGCGGATTTTTGTAGAGCGGTAAAAAAGGTATATATAGTAGAAGAACTCGATCCTTTTTTTGAACTCCGGATTAAAGCCCTGGGCTTTGATGTGGAAGGAAAAAAATATTACCCTGTCACCGGAGAACTTTCCCCGGATAGTGTTAGAAAACCTTTTGAAGAAAAGCCCGGTTTTTCAATAAAGCCCCGGGAAAAGGGACTTCATACGGAGATACCACTCCCGCCCCGTCCCCCGTCCCTCTGTCCGGGTTGTCCCCACCGTGAGGTTTTTAAAATACTCAAGAAACATGATCTTTTTGTAACAGGGGACATCGGGTGTTACACCCTCGGGGTTCTTCCCCCTTTCACCTCCATAGATACCTGTGTGGAAATGGGGGGGAGTATCGGGCATGTCCAGGGGATTGAAATCGCTACTTCATTCAAAACGGGAACCGGGGGAAAAGAAGGTAACTCCAATACCGTTGCCGTTATCGGGGATTCCACCTTTGCTCATTCCGGGATTACCGGTCTTTTGAATGCCGGGTATAATAAACGGCACTCTCTTATTATCGTACTGGACAACAGTACCACTGCCATGACCGGGATGCAGCCCAATCCGTTATCCGGCGAAAGGATAAACGGCGAGAAGACCAGCAGACTGGATTACAGAAAACTCGGCCAGGCATGCGGTCTTGATGATAATCAAATAAGGATTGTTAATGCATACAAACCTGCTGAAATCGAGGATGCGGTTCTCACCCTTCTCGGATCGGGAAAGCTGTCACTTTTAGTGGTCCAGGGATTATGTATAATACTTAAAATGCGAAGAAAGAAAACGGAGAAGAACGATGGATAAGATATTCAACGTTCTCATGGTGGGAGTCGGGGGGCAGGGAATCATTATGGCTTCTGACATATTCGCACTCGCGGCAATGTACTCGGGGAATGATGTGAAAAAGAGCGAGATTCATGGGATGAGCCAGCGGGGCGGATCTGTATTCAGTCACATACGATTTGGGAAAAAGGTGTATTCCCCGGTCATTTCCCATGGCGAGGCTGATGTTCTCTTTTCACTCGAAGAGATGGAGACATTACGATGGATCGGGTATGCCAGTGAAACTACCGACATTATTTGTATGAAAACCCGTATCAATCCCGTTATGGTGGAAACATACCCCGCGGGGATAGAGGAGGAAATCCGGGGGCTTTCCAAAAGAGTCTTTTTTGTGGATCCCGTATCATTAATCGACCGGATTGAAAATAAAAAGTTTCTGAATGTTACCCTCATCGGGCTTATTTCCGGATTTGTCGATTTTCCGGAAGAATCATGGGAAAAGGCAATTAAGGAAAAAGTCCCGGCCGGAACATTCGAAGGGAACCGGAAAGCCTTTGAAACAGGAAAAAAACTTTTCATGGAGGAGTTCAATGATATGGAATAAAGAATATGAAACCATGGAACGCGAAAAACTTTCAGCATTGCAGGGGGAAAGGCTTAAAGAGCTCATTACCCGGGTGTATGAGAACGTTCCTTTTTACAGGAAGCGTATGGATGAAGCAGGGATAAAACCTGCTGATATAAACAGTATAAAAGATATTGCCAGGCTTCCTTTTACAACGAAACTTGATATGCGGGATGTTTATCCTTATGGCCTGCTTGCCGTGCCGGAAGAAGATATTGTGGAGGTTCATACCTCATCAGGAACAACCGGGACACCTGTTGTTGATGCGTACACACATAATGATATAGAGTTGTGGAAAGAAGTAATGGCGAGGACACTTGCCATGGGAGACACGACGAAAAAGGATATTGTCCAGAATGCATACGGGTATGGACTTTTTACCGGCGGTTTAGGTGTTCATTACGGCGCCATGAAAATCGGGGCAAATCTTATCCCCATTTCCGGGGGGAATACACAGCGGCAGTTGCAGGTTATGCAGGATTTTAAAACGACAGTTCTCACCTGCACCCCGTCATACTCTCTCTTTGTTGCAGAAGAAGGAAAAAAAGCAGGTCTTGATTTTGCCTCACTCCCCCTCCGGGTCGGATTGTTAGGTGCAGAACCCTGGAGTGACGGGATGCGGAAGGAAATCGAAGAGAAACTCCACATTTCTGCAATCGATATCTATGGCCTTACGGAAATAATCGGACCCGGGGTATCTGCGGAATGTGAGTACAAGGACGGCCTGCATATCAATGAAGATGTATTCTATCCTGAAATCATCGATCCTGATACAGGAAAGATTCTCCCGGATGGTGAAAAAGGCGAGCTGGTTTTTACCACCCTTACAAAAGAAGGAACCCCTGTTATCCGGTTCCGGACGCGGGATATCACCTATCTTATGCGGGAAAAATGTCAATGCGGGAGGAATACGGTCAGGATGCACAGATCCCTGGGGAGAACGGACGATATGCTCATTATCCGGGGAGTGAATGTTTTTCCTTCCCAGATAGAGGAAGTGCTCATGACCATACAGGGTGTTGAACCCCATTACCAGATTGTCGTGGACAGAAAAGGCCAACTCGATAGTATCGAGGTACAGGTTGAAATGAATGACAGGCTTTTTTCCGATGAAATCAAGAATCTTTCTAAAGCAGAAAAGATGATCGAAGAAAAGCTTTACGCAACCCTCAATATTCATACCGTAGTCAAGCTTGTCGAGACAAACAGCATTGAACGGTCCCTGGGAAAAGCGAAACGTGTGATTGACAGAAGGCAATTATAAAAAGGAGGAATAAGGTGGATATCAGGCAAATATCGGTATTTTTAGAAAATAAAAAAGGGAGGCTTGCGGATGTAACAAATGTCCTTGCCAAACAGGGGATCAATATCCGCGCCCTTTTCCTGGCAGATACCCAGGAC
The DNA here is from genome assembly GCA_016935735.1 of Spirochaetales bacterium. Classification (GTDB taxonomy): domain Bacteria; phylum Spirochaetota; class Spirochaetia; order SZUA-6; family JAFGRV01; genus JAFGRV01. The sequence goes on from JAFGQK010000154.1 coordinate 4,098, forward strand.
TTTGGTGTTTTAAGGATGATTGTCAATGATGCAGGAAAAACCTTACAGATTCTGAAGGATAATAACTTTGTTGCACAGGAAACTTCCGTTGTCGCTGTTGAGGTGGAAGATAAGCCGGGGGGATTGAATAGAATCCTGCACCTGCTCGACGAAAAGGATATTAATATTGAATATATGTATGCTTTTGTCGAAAAAAAGGCAGACAATGCTATTGTGATATTCAAGATAGATGAGCATGAAGCGGCAAAAAAAGTCCTTTTAGAGAATAAAATAGGACTTCTGACAACAGATGTTCTTGAAAAGTTATAAATAGACAGCGGCTGGAAAAATAAGAGAAAGTTCATTGTAATTCACCGGGAAATGATGAGCTTACATATTTTTACCTTTAATATTTAAGGAGGAAATGAGGAATGAAATGTAAAAATGTAATTATTGCAGGTTTTATTATTCTTACCCTGCTCTGTGCAGCAACGGTATTCGGCATGGGAAATAAAGAAAAAGATACGATCAAGGTTGGTGCCATTCTTTCTGTAACAGGCGGTGGAGCCTTTCTGGGCGGGCCCGAGGCAAAAACCCTGGAAATGCTCGTGGAAGAGATTAATAATACCGGGGGTGTGGATGGCAGAAAAATAGAAGTAATCATAAAGGATTCCCAGGGAAGCACAGAGAATGCAATCTCTTTTGCAAAACAATTAATAGAAGAAGAAAAGGTCCTTGCGATAATTGGTCCTTCAACAAGTGGTGAATCAATCAATATTAAAAGCATCTGCGAGGAAGGGCAGACGATTCTCCTCTCCTGTGCAGCAGCAGAGGATATTGTTAATCCTGTCGCCAGTTATATATTCAAGACCCCCCAGAAAGACAGTTATGCTGCCATGAAAATATTCGAAACAATGAACAAAATGGGTATCACTGATATCGGGATCGTGGTCGGAAATACGGGGTTTGGCAAAGGCGGGAAAGCGCAACTTGAGAAGTATGCACCGGATTATGGTATTAATATCAAAATTGCCGAGGTATATGAAGCTTCGGCAACGGATTTGACCAGTGTTCTTACAAAACTGAATAATGCAGGAATCCAGGCCGTGGTAAACTGGTCCATTGTTCCTGCCCAGTCGATTATTCCCAAAAACATGAAACAACTCGGGATGTCACAACCGCTTTTTCAAAGCCATGGTTTTGGGAATATAAAATATGTCGAGGCAGCAGGAGAGGCAGCAGAAGGAATCATTTTCCCCTGCGGCAGGCTTTTAGTCGCCGATGTGCTCCCGTCAAATCATCCCCAGAAAGCGGTGCTGGTGAAATATAAGAACGATTATGAAAGCAAATTCAAGGAAGATGCAAGTACATTCGGCGGACATGCATACGATGCCCTTATGATCTTAATCGATGTCATTAAAAAAGTGAAATCAACAGACAAAGCAAAGGTAAGAGAAGCAATAGAAAACCTCAAGAATTTTGTCGGCACAGGTGGTGTATTCAATTTTTCAGCTTCTGATCATAATGGGCTTGCCATCGATTCATTTGAAATGCTTACCGTGAAGAACGGGAAATTTATGCTTTTGTATTAAGGAAGAGTGATATAAACCAGTAAAAGGAAAAAGGGAGTACATAAAACTCGACCGGGTCCGTACTCCCTTTTTTATGAAATCGAAAGCTGTTCGGGACAATGAGTTTATTTCTTATTCAATGCAGTTTTTTTATAGAGAGCAGCTTTCTTACAGAAAGCAGGGATTTATTATAAGCGGTGATGAGTTTTGATATATTTTTACAATACTTTTTATCCGGTATTACGGTGGGGAGTATCTATGCTGTTGTTGCAATCGGGTTCAATATTATTTATAACACCACCGGGATAATAAACTTTGCACAGGGGGAGTTTGTTATCCTCGGGGCTCTTTTTGCCATCACCTTTACCAGGACAGGATTTATTCCCCTGCCCCTGGCAATACTTTTCGCTGTTCTTATTACCACCGGGATCGGTGCGGCAATAGAGATTGTCTTTATCAAGTGGATAAAAAATCCTTCGGTATTACGGCTCATCATTATTACCATCGGTATCTCGATTATATCCAGGGAAACCGCTCATCATATCTGGGGTGAACAGGTAATGCAGATGCCCTATTTTACCGGTACCTCGACATCTTCGGTCATCATCCTGGGTGCCAGTATTGCCCCGCAGGTACTCTGGGTTCTCGGTATAAGCGGGATTATTGTGATTGTACTCCAGCTTTTTTTTAAGTTTACCCTTACCGGGAAAGCCATGAGAGCCTGTGCAGCAAACAGGACAGCCGCACGCTTATGCGGAATTAATGCAAAGATGATGGTCACCCTTTCTTTCATGATCAGCGCAGCGATCGGTGCCCTTGCCGGATGTATCACTTCCCCGATTACACAAACCCAGTATGACATGGGTTCTCCTCTTGCCATTAAAGGCTTTGTGGTGGCGATTGTAGGAGGCCTTGGAAACAGTACTGCCGCAGTAGTCGGCGGGTTGCTTCTGGGTCTTATCGAGTCGTTCAGCATTATCTTTATCCCGAATGCATTCAAGGATGTTGCTGCTATCATCATACTTCTTGTTATTCTTTTCTTCAAACCAAGTGGAATCTTCGGCAAGAAAGAGGAAAGCGCGTTAAAGGAATTTTAAATGGATGTAAAGAGATACAGGCCAATTGCTGTTCTTCTTATTATAATCGTTTTTATTCAACTTATCTGTACATTCACCGGAACAGAGTTTTTTCTTACCCAGATTATTATGGCAGCATATTTTTCACTTGTCATTTTGGGGCTCTGTCTTTTAATGGGCCATGCAGGGCAGATATCCTTGGGTCATGCCGGTTTTTTTGCAATCGGGGGTTATACCTCTGCCACCCTTACGACAATCAATCTCATAGATATTGCAGATTCAGGGGTTGCCGGTTTTCTTAAAGGAGCCGGTATTCTTTTTTTAAGAAAAGACATTTACGGTGAAGAAATCCTTTCATTCTCACCATGGGTCGCTTTTATCGCTGCCCTTGTGGTCACCATTCTTATTGCATTTTTAATCGGTATTCCCGTGTTAAGACTAAAAGGCCATTATCTCGCCATGGCAACTCTCGGTTTCGGTATGATTATTACGACAATTGTCAGGGGTACCCGGATTTTCGGGGAGGCAGACGGGATTTCCAGTGTTCCTGCTTTTGACCTTCTCCCTGTATTAAGGGTAACGGGAAAATCGATATACCGTATTGAAAATTACTATATTGCCTGGTTTATCGTCATTATTGCTTTAATTATTTCACTTAACCTCATTAATTCCAGGGTGGGCAGGGCACTCCGGGCAATTCACGGGAGTGAGGAAGCAGCACGGGCAATTGGAATAGATACGGCACGGTATAAGCTTTATACATTTGTCTTGAGTGCCGTTTTTGCTGCTGCAGGCGGTGTTTTCCTTACCCATTACAATGGCGGGATAGGGCCTTCCCAGTCTTCGGTAATGAAATCTGTCCGGTATGTTGCCATTGTTGCAGTAGGGGGAATGGATAATATCTGGGGGTGCCTTTTTATGGGAATCCTCCTGAATTTCCTGACCCTTCGCGGGTTCTTCGGAACCCTGGAAGAGGTTGTGTTTGGCGGAATCCTTATCGTTTTTATGCTTTTCTTTCCCCGGGGTATTTTAAAGCCGGGAATGATTACAAGTTTTAGAAATGCCATCAGGAAATGTGGTTTAAAATTATTCCGGATGAGGGGGAAGAGCAAACAGAATGCTGCTTAACATACAAAAACTCAACAGGTTTTTCGGGGGCCTTCATGCGGTGAATGATATAAGCTTTTCCGTCAGGCAGGGCATTATTAAAGCAGTGATTGGTCCGAACGGTGCAGGGAAGACAACACTCTTTAACCTGATTACCGGAAACCTGAAACCGGATTCAGGGGATATTTTTTTTAAGGATCACCGGATTACCCCTCTGAAAGAACACAGAATAGCAGCCCTTGGGATTTCCCGGACATTTCAGACAACAAAGCTTTTTTCACATATGACAGTATGCAGGAATGTGATGGTGGGAAGGCATATTCGGACAAAGGCGGGATTTATCTCTTCTATTTTGAATCTTCCTTTTACCTGGAAAGAGGAAAAGGAAATCCGTTTGAAATCCCTGGAAATCCTCCGGTCGCTCGAACTTGCAGATTGTGAAGATGAAGATGCCCATAACCTTTCATTCGGAAAACAAAGGCTTGTGGAAATCGCCCGGGCCCTTGCGGCAGAACCGGAACTCCTTCTTCTTGATGAACCGGCAGCGGGACTCAATATTCATGAAACGGAAAAACTGGCAGAAATTATCCTTCAGATAAAAAACCGTGGTATTACCATACTCCTTGTCGAACACGATATCTCCCTGGTTATGGGAATTTCCGACGAAGTATTTGTCCTTGACCGGGGAAAAATGCTTGCCGAGGGGAAACCGGAAGATATTCAAAAGAATCGGGATGTGATAAACACCTACCTGGGGGAAGGCGATGCTTAAGGTAAGAAACTGTGAATCCGGGTATGGCAGATTAAGGGTGTTGAAAGGCATTTCACTTCATGTTTCCCCCGGTGAGATCGTGACCATTATCGGGGCAAACGGGGCAGGGAAGACGACCCTGCTGAACACTATTGCCGGTATTATAAAACCAGGTTCGGGGGAAATCGTTTTTCACGATAAGGATATCGGCTCCCTCTCTGCTGAAAAGATTGTTGCCCTGGGGTGTGCCCTGGTTCCCGAGAGACGGCAGGTGTTTGACACACTCACCGTAAAAGAGAATCTTATTCTTGGGGCATATCTTCATTTCAGAAAAAAAAGGAAAAAAGAGGCCCTGGATGAATTGCAATCCATTTACTCCCTTTTTCCTGTTTTAAAGCAAAGGGAATCCCAGCTTGCAGGAACACTTTCCGGCGGGGAGCAGCAAATGCTCGCAATCGGGAGGGCCCTTATGGCAAAACCGGACCTTTTAATGATGGATGAACCGTCCCTCGGTATTGCCCCTCTTATTGTGAAGACCATTTTTAAAACAATCTTGACGCTTCGTGACAATGGGGTTACCATTCTTTTAATCGAACAGAATGCAAAAGCTGCACTGAACATCGCAGACAGGGGATATGTACTGGAAACCGGCCAGGTGGTACTGGAAGGAACATCGCGGGACCTTTTCGATAATCATGATGTACAGCGGGCATACCTGGGTAAAGATTATAAAAAGATCAATGAGTAAGGAGGTCTTCTATGCTCTACAATAAAAAAATGGAAACCATGCCGCAGCCGGATATTGAGCAACTCCAGATCGAACGGCTTCAATCGACCCTGAACAGGGTATACCGGAATGTGGCATTCTATAAACATATATTTGATGAAAAAAAGATTGATATAGAAAAATTAAAAAGCAAACAGGACCTTGCCGGGCTTCCTTTTACTACCAGGGAAGACCTGAACAACTGTTATCCCTATGATATGTTTGCCGTACCCCTGCGTGACATTGTCCGGATCCATTCAACATCCGGGACAACCGGAAAACCGGTTGTCGTGGGTTATACGAAAAACGATTTAAGGCACTGGACAGAATGCACTGCCAGGCTTCTTGCTTCCGCCGGTATCACGGACCATGATGTAGTCCAGATTGCTTTTCACTACGATCTTTTTACCGGGGGATTCGGCTTTCACCAGGGAGCGGAACTCATCGGTGCGTCTGTTATCCCTGCATCCACCTCCACACTGGAAAAACAAATCCTCATTATGAAGGACTTTAAATCCACTGCATTGGTCTGCACCCCGAGCTTTGCCTTTCATATTGCCGGAATGCTGGAAGAGACAAACACTCACCCGGAGAACCTTTTTCTTAAAGTCGGCATCTTTGGTGCAGAACCATGGAGTGAACTCATGCGGGACAGGATAGAGAAGGGGCTTCATGTCGATTCCATCGATACCTACGGACTCACTGAAATCATCGGTCCTGGTGTTGCCGGGGAATGCGAATATCATACAGGATTGCACATCAATGAAGATCATTTTATTGTCGAGGTGGTGGATACAAGCACCCTTGAACCGGTACCCACAGGGAACGAGGGTGAACTTGTCTTTACCACCATTACAAAAGAGGGATTTCCACTTATTCGATACCGGACAGGCGATATTGCACGGATTATAAGCACGGAGCCCTGTGAATGCGGGAGAACCTTTGTCCGAATAAGCAGGATTATCGGCAGGACCGATGATATGATCTTTTTTGAAGGAGTAAAAATACTTCCTGCCCAGATTGAGGAGATGCTCCTTGATATTAAAGGCATAGCACCCCATTTCCGGATAGTTATAGACCGGGAGCAGGAAAAAGACACCATTGAAATCCAGGTGGAGATATCAAAAACCCTGTCTGCCATTGACGAGTTGAAATACCTGGAAAGTTTGCGAAATAGTATTGCAGAAAAGCTTGAAAAGAAACTTGGTATTCAGGTAAAAGTGTCGCTTGCTGAACCGGGCAGTATCAGGAAAGAGGGAAAAGGCAAGGTACGGCTTGTTGAAGACAGGCGGAGTGTAAGGTAAACAAGTTCATTATTTCCCCTGGCTTCCTCTCTTTTAAACATTCCCGAAGAGTTTTAATACCATTCTCGGGTTTCCTTTTATGTACCGTTCAAAATACGGGCTTGCCCCTTCTTTCAGATGGTATACCAGGGCAGACATCCGCTTGTTCCTTAAATCCTTTCCAATAACTTTTATATTGATGACAGTACCCGGTTTGATTTTTCCCCACTGGAAAAGGGAATCGATGTCTCTTACTTCTTCCCTGTTATAATAGATAATGACCTTTACATCCGGGAATGTATATACATAACTCCTTATGATTTTTTTCCATGCTTCCACATTCCCATTATGAAACTGATTATTTGTTACGGGAATACCGTAAAAAGGACTTTCTTCTACAAAAAAGATAACAGGGGCTTCTTCTTCTTCCTCTTCCTCCTCCTCTGCTTCCTTTCCCATATCGCCTGCAGTGAGTACCTGTGGTGTTTTAAACTCATATCCTTTTAATAAAAGAATCGCTTTTTCCAGTGCAATATCGAATACCTTATCCCCGTCTGTATTCTGGAACAAGCCTGTATACAGGGATACAAGTTCGGATTGCTTTAAAAGCTTTACCCGGCTAAAGTGGGCTTTGTTTTTCGGATTCAGCGGGAAAATTCCCAGTTCCGGATGAAAATACACAAACATGATGTCAACAGCATTCCATTTGCGAAATTCCTTTACTACTGCATCAAAATTTGTCACATCATTTTCAAGATTATATGAAGAATAATGGTACTTGTATTTATCGACCAGGACGAGCGATATAATAGAAGGAATATGTTTTATCTGAATCAACTCATCTGCCACATAGCGGTGAAGAATATTTGCAAGGTTTTCATACCCTTCAAAATCATAGATAATATCCATGACTGCATCAAGATAACGCTTGACATTATTACATCCGTCACGTGTACTGAATATATCATATTGATTTTGATTTTTTTCTAACTCTTTCTCCTCCATTTTATATCACCTTCCTTAAAACCGGGGAATTATCCGGGATCTCATATAATACTAATCCAAACTTTCTTATTATTATAGGTTTCCTTTTAAAAGAATATCCTGTTGGTGAGTAGCTCATCACAGGGGGGATATTTTCCTTCCATTTTGGAAGAATACTCTACTTTTAAAGGAAATGCAAGACATTTTTACCTGTTATAGCGATTCCCCCAAAATAAAAAATGTTGTTCAGGCAGGTTCGCAGGTACATAGATTGAGTCCGGGGACTCTCTTTAGTATAGAGGTTTTATCTAAAAAACCGGTGAATTTTATTTTGCTGGCAAGAAATGCTGTCATTTTTTTGGAGTTACTACGGCGCATATGTGCAGTACATTCATACGGTTATATCTATCCGGGTGGCAGGAAAAACCGGTAATTTCATATTGAAAATTACTGTATCACGGCAGGAAGTATTGAATGCAAAGGTATAATGATATATGATTCAATGAGTAATAGACAAAAACATTTGTTTTATTGATAAGTGTTATTAAAATAAGGTGGAAAGGTACCTATCAAATGATGAACAGGGAATTATTAAAAGCCGGCGTATTCAGAATACAGAAAATAAGGGCAAAAGACTTTTTATTCCTCATTTTCCTTACCCTTCTTTCTGCGGTTATACTTCCCCTGGCTCTTCCGAATGAACTCTTTAAATACGGTCTTTCTGGCTTGAGTTTTATCTGCCTTGCTCCCTTTTTCATCGCGATTATAAAAAGCCCTTCAGCCGGTATTGCATCAATCTGCGGAATGATCTTTGGGCTTGTTAATTCTTACATTACCTATTACTGGCTCCAATTCTTTGGGAATTATACTGTCTATACAATCGGCGGGGTTATGTTCGGGTTTGTATTGTATTGCGCACTTTTAGCCTCATTTTTAAGAGGACTTTCCGGGATATCTTCCCGCTTCCGGCCCCTGGTTCTCGCCATTGGCTGGACATTCTACGAGTTTTTAAAATCATCCGGTTTTCTCGGATTCCCCTGGGCACTTCTTTCACACGCCATGCATGGGTTTCTCCCCATTATCCAGATTGTCGATATTACCGGCGTCTGGGGGCTTTCTTTCATTATCGCATTGTTTAATTCATTATGTGCAGAAATCGTCATACATCCCCCGGATATAAGCATAAAACGGTTTTCTTTAAAAAAGATTCTTTTAAAAGATTGGGCGCTCTTCAACAAGTTGAAGCCCGATTATGATTTTAATAAGGTATCCCAGGTTCTTTTTGCATTGTCGCTTATTATCCTTGTTCTTGTTTACGGGACTTTCCGTCTTATCCTACCGGTCAAGTCGGAAAAGACAGTAAGAGTTGTTCTTGTGCAGCAGAACAGGGACCCATGGGCGGAGGGCTGGCATAATTATGAACTCAGTACACTCCAGGCAGAGGCTCTTTCCATTGCAGGGTTTACATGGGCAGGAGAAAAAAAGCCTGATATAGTCGTATGGAGCGAGACATCTTTTCAGTCCACCCTTTCCAGGAACCGGGTTCTCTCAAGGCTGGAATCCTTTCCGGGAAAAAAGCCGTTTCTCCCCTTTATACGGGAATCGGGATGTTATTTTCTCGTGGGAGCACCCTATGCCCCGATAGATGATTTCCTTCCCATGAACAGTGTGGTTCTTTTTTCCCCGGGAGCAGAGATCATTCAATACTATGGCAAACAGCACCCTGTCCCTTTTGTGGAGAGTATCCCTTTCTGGGAAATTCCTTTTGTTCAGTATTTCTATACAAGGGTAATAGGAATTCATGGGGTATGGACACTGGGAAGTACCCCAACGGTTTTCGAGATACCCCTCCGGGGTGGGGGAACCCTTTCCTTTTCCACACCAATCTGTTTTGAGGATGCTTTTGCGGATCTTTGCAGAAAGTTCATTTTAAATGGTGCGGAGATGTTGATAAATCTTACCAATGTATCCTGGTCAAAAACCGAATCAGCAGAAATACAGATGTATGTTGCAGCAAAATTCAGGGCAGTGGAAAACAGACGGGTACTCATACGCTCGACAAATTCCGGGGTGACCAGTATTGTGGATGCAAAGGGCAGGGTGTTAAAAAAACTTCCCCTCTTTACACCGGATCATATTCTTGCAGATGTTCCTGTTATGAAAGAGAATTCCTATACCTTCTATACTCTTTTCGGGGATTACCTCCCGCTTATTTTCGGATTCATTATTATTGGATTATGCATCTTTCATACCATCCGCATAAAGCTTTTTATTAAAAACCTGTATAAACGATGATAAAGGTACATATACGGTTTTACGAGGAACTTAATTTTTTTATCCGGCCGGAAAAGCGTAAACAACTTATTGAAAGGCATTGCAAAGAAGGAACAACCGTAAAAGCACTTATCGAGACGTGCGGAATTCCCCATACGGAAGTCGATCTTGTCCTGGTGAACGGGGAATCAAGGGGTTTTTCATATCAACTTGAAAACAATGACAGGATAAGTGTGTATCCCGTGTTCGAATCCTTTGATATCGGCAAGGTCTCGCGGGTAAGGCCTGCACCTTTGCGTGTTATACGATTTATTCTGGATGTACACCTGGGAAAACTGGCAAAACGTTTACGGCTTCTCGGTTTTGATACGCTTTATTCCAATACATATACGGATGAAGAATTATCGGAACTGTCAAAAAAGGAAAGACGGATTATTCTGACAAGGGATACCGGGCTGCTTAAACGGAAAATCATCACCCACGGGTATTATGTCAGATCCAGGGATCCGAAGGAACAGCTTTTTGAGGTGATACGGCGTTTTGACCTGTTCCATTCCCTGAAACCCTTTTCACGGTGCATCCAGTGTAATGAAGTGTTAGGAGAAATCAGGAAAGATAAGATCGAACAGCAGCTGCCGGACAAAGTGCTGGAAAAGTATGACCGGTTTTACTCCTGCAAACGATGCAATAAGATATACTGGCTGGGGAGTCACTGGAAAAGTATGAAAAAGACCCTGGAAACAATCAGCGGAAATCAGCATTATCTGTAGTTTGAATATTTTTTTTTAATCTTGAAAACCTTGTGTTCTCCTTTACCGGTAAATATAATGATGCCGGGATGTTTATAAACATGACCTATTGCAATGGAGAGTCACAGGATGAACTTTATAAGCAGATAGGTCAAATGAAAGTTGAACTCGACTGGTTAAAAAAAATCTGGATTTAATTATTGATGATAAAAAAAGATTATAGAGTTTGGGAATAAACAGATATCAGTATCAAGACAGTATAAAAACCTCCAGGATATTATCGCCATTATGGGAATTGACGAATTATCCGACGATGACAGGAAAACCGTTGAACGGACATGGAAAATACAAAAGTTCCTTTCACCGCCATTTTTTGTTGCGGAACATTTTACCGGCATCCGGGCGACAGATTGTACTTTGATGACGAGATCGTGTACTGTAAAGTAATCACTCCCGGGGGAAGCCTCGGTACTGAAGTAAATCACGAACCACTGCTTGCCGTGTCAAAGGAAAGTTCAACAGTGACGAATCCGGCGGGGAGAAATCATTGGTTGTAGAAAACGGAATCTTAAGCTTTCTGGACAACACATGTACAATAGTAGTAGTGACCCGGCACATAAAATAGCAGTGAACCTGTTTTCATCCATTTCTTCCTTTCCTGTCGTATATGAGGCCGTAAAAACAGGGGACAAATACAAGGGTAGATAGGGTAGAAAAGAGAAGCCCGAAAATGATGGTACTTGCCATAGGTCCCCAGACTACCGATTGTCCCCCGATACCGATTGCCGTAGGAATGAGTCCTGCGATTGTCGTAATAGAGGTAAGCAGAATCGGCCGGAGCCTGGTTTGTGCTGATTCTATAACCGATTCCTTTACCGGCATCCCATCTTTCCTTTTTTCATTAATAAAACTGATAAGAACAATGGCATCATTCACGGCAATACCGGCCAGTGCCACCCCGGAATAGAGTACGGTGGTGGAAAAAGGAGTTCCCGAAATCAGGAGAAAAAAGATAACACCGACAAATGCGAATGGCACGGAAAAGAGAATAAGAAGCGGCTGGGTGTAGGATTTGAATTGTGTTCCCAGGATTACATAGATAAGAAAGATCCCGACAAGAAATATTCTGAGTATCTGTATGAGTAAGTCACCGAACTCCGCAAACTCCCCCCCGACTTTTAAGACAACATCCGGGTAACGGGATTTGTACGTTTCGTTAAAAAATGCGGCAATATCGCTATTAATGGTCCGGATATTCCTGTTTGAATAAGCCCCTGCTTCAATGGTAATTTCCCGCTTTCCGTCTTCCCGTTTTATGGATGCAAAACCTTCACTCCGTTCCAGGGTGCATACGGCAGAAAAAGGGATATCTCTTCCATCCTGGGTAATGAACTTAAGTTGCTCAATCATGTTGATATCGGCCGCTTCCGGCATATCGAAGGTAACAATAATATCGATCTCCTGGTTGTTTTTAAAAAAGGTTCCCGCTTTTATCCCGTCAAATGATGCCCGGATAGCCCTTCCGATGGAAACAACATTCAAACCATACCCTGCTGCCTGTTCTTCATTCACTTTTATACGCATTTCAGGTGTTCCTTTTTCAATGTCATCTTTTATATTAAGCAGGTCCGGATAGGTAAGAAGTTTATCCTTTATTCCATTGGAAATCAGGATAAGGTCCTCATATACATCCCCGAAGAGTCTGAAGGAAACAGGGGGGGCAATGGGCGGACCATTCTGGGCTTTTCTGTATTCCACCTTTTCCACACCGGATATATCGGCACACAATTCCCTTACTTCCGTCATTATCCTCGTTATCGGTCTGGTTCTTCCCTGGTTTCTTTCCGTCAGATCGACAGTAATCTGGGCAATATTGCTTTTTGCCGTATTCTGGCTACTTCCCGAAGCAAACCCGATATAAGAGTTAACTGCAACAATTTCACCATTACCGGCAAGGGGGAGTATCCTCTTTTCAAATTCATACACGATATCATTTGTTTTATTTCGGTTTGATCCGAGGGGGAGTTCTATATCAATATAAAAAAGGGAAAAATCTTCTGCGCTGAAAAGATCCTGCCGGATAAATGGGACAATTGCAAATGCGACAATGATAAGAAGAATAAGCCCGATAACCACCGGCAGTTTGAACCGGTAAATACGTCCGATAACAGCGGCAAACCATTTACGGAAACGATCGAATATCCGGGATTCTTTTATTTTACCTTTTCCCGGCCAATCCGCAAAATGGGAGGGAAGAAATAGAGAAGCCTCGAAAGTCGATGCAAGGAGTGCGATGGTAACAGTAAGGGGAATAACCCGTAAGAATTTTCCGATAGTTCCCGGCAGGATCATGAGAGGAAAAAATGCGGCGACTGTGGTAAGGGTGGAGGCAATTACCGGTACGATGACCTGATTTGTCCCCGTGATAGCTGCTTCCCGCATGGATAATCCTTCCGAACGAAGTCGGTAGCTGTTTTCCACGATGACAATTGCATCATCAACAATAAGACCGAGGACAAGGACAAGTCCAAAGAGGGTGTTTGTGTTGAATGTTTCACCCAATGCTTCCAGGATTATGAACGTGATTGCAAACGTAACGGGTATTCCGATTGCAGTAATTAATGCATTACGGAACCCGATAAAAAGAAAGAGAATACCAAGCACAAGGATAAATCCGATAAGGGCGTTGGTAAGAAGGATCGTTATTGAATCGGTAATCTGGATTGTGGAATCCGAAAAAAGTGTTACCCAGATGTCATCCGGTTTTATGCTGCTAAACTCTTTTATCTTTTCCTTTACGTCCCGTATGACACGGGTCGAGCTCCCGCCGGTAACCTTGGCGACCCGGAGGGTGATGGCTTCATATCCATTAAAACGCGCACGGATTCCCCCGGGATCAAAATCTTCTTCTATTTTAGCGATATCCGAGAGATAAACCGTTCCCGTGGCATTTTTTCTGATTATTATGTTTTTAAAATCTTCGATATTCTCTATATCCCCGACTGTTCGCAAGATATATTCCCTGTTGGATGTTTCCACGATCCCCCCGGGGATGTTTATGTTTTTATTCTGTACCGCCCGTATGATTTCATCCAGGGTTATCCGGAGGGTTTCTATTTTTTCTTTGCCGGCACGTATGATGAGCTGCCGTTCCCTGGAGCCTACAAGATTGATCCCGGATACTTCCTTTATGGTAAGAAGCTGGTCCTTCAATAACAGGGCAGTTCTGTTCAGGGTCTCGTACCCGGAATCGGAAACCAGAATCACTTCGATTACGGGAAGGAAATCTGCCGCGGAAAAATCATCGATGACCGGTTCAAGAGTTCCTTCCGGGAGTGTGACCTTGTTAAACCGTGTCTGCACTTCCTGGTATAGTCGTGCAAATTCTTCTTTTGATATCCCGTCATCAAACTCAATACGTACCACACTCAATCCTTCACTGGTTTCCGAACGGATACGTTTTAGCTTGTTTATTCCCTGGTATTCATTCTCTATCTTTACCGTGACTGTACGTTCAATATCTTCCACACTCACTCCAGGATAGGGCACAATAATATTTACCCAGTAAAAAGGTACTTCACTGAACTGTTCCTGGGGTAAACGGGACACACTGAAAAACCCGAAAAAGAGAACAGCGACCATTAAAATAGTGACCAGGACAGAATTATTTACAGAAAATTTTCCTATTGTCATTGCCATTCCCCGCTCTTTCCCGTGTTTTTTATACTGACAGGTAATCCGGGAACAAGGGTCGATAACCTGGTAATAATAATAAGATCACCCTGTTTTATCCCGTCTTCTATTTCTACCCGTTCTCCGAACCTGTTGCCGGGTATAACCTTTTTAAGGACTGCTTTGTTATCCTCTGCGATAAAAACATACTCACCATCATCTTTTTTCAGCATTGAAAAGAGCGGAATAATTATGTTCTCTTTCTCCGGGATGACATTTATTTCTCCTGTTGCAGACATCCCGGATTTTACTTTGTTTCCCAATTCGTTTTTCCACGAGAGTATGACAGAGAAGCTCCCGGTCTGACGGTTCGTTCCCCCGGCGACTGCAATAACCTTTCCTTCAATAGGCACCGTTGTTGCAGCAGGGATGGTAATTATTGCGTTTTGATCTTTCTTAATAAACCCGATCTGCCGTTCGCCCACCGAGATGGTGAGGGTGTAGTACGACGTATCCACTATCCGTGCTATGGGTGAACCGGGTGTGATATATGCCCCTTTTGTAATGGAAGCATCCTTCTCTGCAACAACACCCGGAATGGGACTTTTCACGGTACAATCCTTCCATATCTTCAATGCCTGCTCATATTGTACTTTTCGTGTATAAAACAGGTTTTCCGTTTTTTTAAGTTCCACAAGGGAGATACTCCCGGATTTATAATATTTCTGTGCGACTTCAAGATCAAGCCCGGCTGTTTCAAGCCCGAGTTGCGCCTGGTCCTTGTTGTATGATGCATTGGTATCATCCACCTTCAGAAGAACTGCTCCCTGTTCGAGAGTATCCCCGATATCGAATAATACTTCTTTTATGGATCCCTGTGTCTCGGACAAAACAAGGGTTTCGTTGATTCCCCTTACGGTACCGGAAGCCTTTATTACGGGAACAAGAATACCCTTTGATGCTTCAAGTACATCCACATACGTAAGGGGTTCGGACTCTTTCTCATAATTATATGTTGCTTTTGTTGTTGCGTCTTCATTTCCGGATGAACAGCTTATGATGATAAAAAGAAATACAATAAATACAGGATTCTGTTTCATATACTCCTCCCGGTTATTTATTTATAATAATACTCATATTTAAAAAAATAATTAAGGGAAATATTTATTTTTTTTAAAGATAAGTTTTACTGTTGACAAAAAAAAATCAGGAGTCGTATGCTTTCAGCATGAATCAACCCGAAAGCACCCCCGTACTTCCGCTCCGTATCCTTATCGCTGCTGAAGGGATCGAAGGCGCGACAACAGACCTCCTGTTGCCGTGGGAAAAAGACTCCTTGAACAAGGCCATCTTGTTAAAGCATGCGTACCGCGGGATTATGTTTCTTTTTACAGGAGTCATGGTATCGATGCGTTGCCCATGGGTTTTTCAACACGGGAATTTTTTCTGAAAAATTCGGGTAGTATGTTCGACCGGAACATAAGCGGGCTGTATACCATGTTCAGCCTGTTTTCGGACTACCCGGATACCTGGATACGCAGTTTCCTCTCCTCTGCGATTGTGCAAAAGATACGGATGTTATCTATGCCTCCGGTTTTATTTTTGATTAATTCCGTATCAGGTATTGCATTAAATAATATGTTTGTAGTATAGTTTATGTTATATGTTTTATTCATAGTTTCTTTATAACAAATAACTTCAGGAAGTTATTCCTGTATAAAGGAGCAGATTTTATAAAACACTTTTTAAATTATACCATAACGTTGGCTACGCCCACATTCCAATTAACAGGTTATCCAGGTTCTTTTAATTATGCTGGTCTCATTAACCTGGCGGCCGACGCTTTGTTATTTTGCTTAAAATCTTGTTATTTTAACAAGATTTTAAGTCAAAATAACATATATACCTTTTCGGGCAGGTTTTATCTATGGACAGAGAAAGAATAATAAAAGAAATCGCCGAACTTTCGGAAAAACTGAACCGGTATCAGTATGAGTATTATGTACTCTCCCGGCCAAGTGTCTCTGATGCTGAATATGACAGGTTGTTTGACCGTCTTGTAGCGCTGGAAAAGCAATACCCGGATCTTGCGCAGCCGGATTCCCCGACGCAAAAAGTAGGATCGGATCTTTCCCAGACATTCCCTGAATTCACCCATACAATTCCTGTATTAAGCCTGGATAAGGCATATACCTTTTCCGAGATAAAGGAGTGGATTGTCAAGACGGAAAAGAATGCAAAAGAAGCACTTTCTTTTGTTGTGGAAGAGAAAATAGATGGTGCATCAATTGTCCTTTATTATAAAGATGGGCTGCTTGTCCGTGCAGTGACAAGGGGTAACGGTTTTGTGGGCAATGATATTACGGGAAATGTAAAAACAATCAGGGCAGTTCCGTTAAAATTACATGAACCATATACCCTTACGGTACGGGGTGAGATTTTTCTTCCAAAGAAATATTTTTCCGAGATAAATGCCAAACTGGATGGTCTTTATGCAAACCCGAGAAATCTTGCATCCGGGACATTACGCCGTGTTAAAAGTTCGGAAGTCTCGCTTGTACCCCTGGACATTTTTATATATGAGGGCTTTGCCGGTGATTTTACCTCAACACATATTGAAATTCTTGAAACATGTGAAAAGCTGGGATTTAAACTGAATAATACCCTTGGTATTTTTTCAAACGCAAAGGATCTTTCCGGTATAGCGAAAAACCACCCTACCTGGAGTACCGGCCGGATTGATGATATAAAATCATTCATAGAACATGAAACGGAAAAGCGAAAAGACCTGGAGTATGAAATCGACGGGCTTGTTATCAAGGTAAATGAGATACCTTCCCGGGATATCCTCGGCTACACAGGACACCATCCCAGGTGGGCGATCGCTTTTAAGTTTGAATCACCGGAAGGCGTAACAAAGGTAAAAAAAATCGAAGTACAGATCGGCAGAACAGGCAGGGCCACTCCCGTTGCCCGTGTGGAACCTGTTCATATCTCGGGTTCCGTCATAACGAATGTAACACTCCACAACCAGGAGTACATCGATATGCTCGAATTGGGGGAAGGAGACGTTATTGTCGTGTCCAAACGGGGGGACGTCATTCCCTCGTGCGAATATGTGGTTGAACATTATGCTGAACATATCTGGAAGTTCCCCGTGCAATGTCCATCCTGTTCTGCGAATCTTGAAAAAATCGGTGCACATCATTTTTGCACCAATGACCACTGTGAAGCAAAAATACTTGGAAGGTTGTTTTTTTTCGCGGGCAAGGGGCAGATGGATATAGAAAACCTCGGGCCGGAGACTATCTATTTCCTTTATAAAAAGAATCTTGTTAAAAACTTATGTGATATCTATACCTTTCAACCGGATGCGCTTACGGGTGAGCAGGGATTCGGCGAAAAAAAGATACAACTCATTAAACAGGGAATTGAAAAAAGCAAACAACAGCCTTATAAAATTGTACTCCAGTCTTTGGGAATTCCTGACCTGGGGCCAAAGGCCTCGGAATTGCTGATAGATGCAGGGTATACATCCATGGATAAACTCCTGGCCATGGTTGATGCAGGTGACCCGTCACCCCTGGTTTCAATCCCGGGGATCGGTGATAAAACAGCACAAACAATTATTAATGAGCTCTCAAAGCCGCAAATCCGCAATCACATTGCCGGGTTGCGGAAAGCGGGACTGAATTTTAAAGCAAAAAAAGAGGAACAGCCGGATGTTGAACAGGTCTGTATCGGACAGGCATGGTGTGTTACCGGGTCTTTTGAGCGGTTTAAACCAAGGGAACTGTCAATGGAAGAGGTGAAAAAACGGGGGGGTAATGTCACCTCATCAGTATCATCAAAAACGACCCATCTTCTGGCAGGCCCCGGTGCCGGAAGTAAGCTTCAGAAGGCACAGGAACTGGGAATAAAGATTGTTAATGAAGCAGAGTTTATTGAAATGCTCAAGCTGGAATGAACCTGTTTTTTTATCAATATACGGAAGCATACTATTGTTATACCTGGAATTCTATAAGGAGCAATGATGAGTGATAGTTCTTTACTCCCTGCACGTGGGAAAAGT
The DNA here is from genome assembly GCA_016935735.1 of Spirochaetales bacterium. Lineage (GTDB taxonomy): Bacteria > Spirochaetota > Spirochaetia > SZUA-6 > JAFGRV01 > JAFGRV01. The sequence continues at coordinate 22,382 of JAFGQK010000154.1, forward strand.
ATACAGGCGTCAATTTTCCTGACAATCTTTTCAATTTCTATCCTGGCTGTTTTTGCCCTGCTTACCGGCTCATTCGCAGACTCTGTTATGCGAACATTTGAAATAAAAAGGATGATTGGCGCTGTTTTGACATTATTATACCTGGGTATAATCTTTTTTCTTATTTTAAAAACAGGCAGGGTAAGTAAATGGCGCAATATCTTTTTTATAAGCTATGCAATCTGTTTTGTCATTTCTTTTCTGGGCACGCTCTTTGAGCAGCGCGGCCATATGGAACTTCTCGACAGTGATGCCCTTTATGGAGAAGCCCCCATGTGCCACATCGTTGTTCCAATGCTTTTAATCCCGATGATCCTGGGCAAAGGGATAATTTTCCCAACATCATACGCTTCTGTACCAACAATGCTTATTGCTGTTATCATCATTCTGCTGGTTTTCGGGAGGGGCTTCTGTTCATGGGTGTGCTTTTATGGCGGTGAGGAAACATTATTTTCCAGGCTTCCGGGAAAAAAAATATGGAATATCAGGAAACCTCATCCGGTTGTAAAGGCTTTTCCCTTTGGCATGCTTTTTTTTATTGTTGTTACTTCGTTCCTTACACTTACCCCTGTTTACTGCATATGGTTCTGTCCATTCAAAACAATTACGGAATTTTTCGAGATTAATTCAACACTCCGTATTTTCCAGACGTTTCTTTTTGCTATGCTGTGGATCGTCCTTGTCGTTGTCCTTCCAATATTATCAAAAAAGAGGATTCAGTGCGGTTTATTCTGTCCCATGGGAGCGTTTTTCAGCCTGGGCAATAAAATAAGTCCGTTTATCGTAAAGATCGATACATCGAAATGCACAAAATGTCTGCAATGCATTTCCGTATGTCCGACATTTTCTCTTTCTGCAAAAACAATAGAAAAAGGCAGAACGGAAATTACCTGCACTAAATGCGGGGATTGTTTTGATATATGCCCGGCCGGGGCTATATCCTATGGAATGAAAGGATCTTCAATTACTATCCATAATCATCCCTTTATCAAAGAAGGCAGGAAACCGGGATTTTTCCGCAGGATGGCAGCCGACCTGTGGGAACCGGGAACAATCTTCATGTTCGGTATATTCCTGCTCGGTTCGGTTCTCGCATTTAATTTTTTTAATAATACAATCGTACGAATTCTAAGGCTCATGGGGTTATAAAATGATGAAACACCTGTCGTTGATTCTGGGGACCGTACTCATTCTTATTGTTGTTCCACTTGCCATACCCGGCGGATACCTGTTATTCGATTATCTTTATTCAACAGGTTTGAGAATTAATGCAAATTACACCGGCGGCCGGGTTCTTGGTGAAATTACCGATCCGGAAGGAGATGTACTCCTGCAGATTCCGGATTCTTTTCATTATAAATCCATTTCGAATTCCCTTGATAGTACATGCTTTTCTGTAAGACTTGTCCGGTTCCCATTTCCATCCGGCCAGGGAATTGAAAACCATCTTAATCTTGTTGCTGAATTTAATGGAAAGTTTTCTGATCCCCTTGATCTTCATAATGGGTTTGGCTGCAATGTCATACATTTTTATATTGATTCCCCGTATGTAAAATCTTTAAAAACAAATTCTGAAAAGGCTGCTGCAATAACCTTTTCATCGGGTTCCTGGGATTACCAGGTTATTGTCGACGGATTTCACGATAAGGCCCGCATTTACAATAACACAGGAAACCTTATAAGGGAGAGTACTGTTTATGTGCGGGAGGAAAAGGTACCTGCACCGGGTCTTGAAAAAGAAAAATGGCAGGTAAAAAAGACATCTGTTATTGCAACAATACCTCTTTCATTTTCAGGGGATGTTCTTAAAGGCGAATGGCATTATTATGCACTTACAGGAATAGCAGATATCACGTCCCTGTCATTTCTGTTTGCCCCGGATAAAACAGCCAATGTCTATGATGCAATAAACTATAAGAAGAGCTCGGATGCAGAGGGGATCCTGACACCTTTAGTAATAAAAGATGGAAAAATGCAATGAAAATTTTATGGGTTGAAGCATTTATTCTGGGATTGTCAACCGGGCCACTCTGCATAGCAAGTTGTGCACCTGTTCTTGTGCCCTTTTTTGCAAGTGCAGACAGGATGAAGGTCAAAACAGATATTATGAGGATGGGGCTATTCATGGCAGGAAGGCTTCTCGGATATCTGGTGACAGGTTTGGCAGCCGGTCTTGTCGGTCAGGCAATCTCTCCATTATTCAATTCCAAAACAGAATCGGTAATGTCCATTGTTATGGGAATTCTTCTTTTTTTGTTTGGCATTATCCGTAATTTTCCCGGAATAAAATTTTGTGAGTTTTTTCAGAGAAACAGAATGACAAGCAGCTTTGTGATTATCTTCGGGATTGTAACAGGCTTAAGTATTTGTCCCCCGTTTATAGCGGCTTTTGCTTCCAGTTCTGCGGCAGGGGGAATAGGGCTTTCAATTCTTTACTTTCTCTTTTTCTTTTTCGGTACAAGCATTTTTATTTTTCCACTCTTTTTAGCCGGCTTTATAAGTCGTGTGGAAGAGTTAAAGGGAGGTGCCAGGGTTTGTCTTTTTCTTACCGGTATATGGTTTTGTGTAAAAGGATTTCTCGTTGCCGGCACGAATTTTTAAAAGGTGTATTATAGGGAATCCAGATTAAAATCGGTAATGATTCCTTTTAATTTGTTTACGACAATTATATTTTGTGCGGAAATTTTTTTTACATTCGAAATAAGTGATAGTATTTCTTTATTTCCCTTATCCTGCTCCATGGTAGCACTGTTAATTTGAGTGGATACGGTGAAAAGATCCTTCATATAGTCTGATATGGCCTGGCTCTGCATTTTCAGGTCTGCGGCGATATTCTTCACCTCGATACTTGCATTCACCACAGAATCGACAGAAGACAGTATTTCATTTGTCCCGTTTTTCTGTTCATTCATGGCCATATTTATTTCTTCGATTAAATTCGAGGTCTTTTCTATATCCCGGTTAATGTTTATAAAAGCAAGCCCGGCCTGTTCGGACATTTTAACTCCATTCTGTACTTTTTCGTACATATCTTTTATATACCGTATTATTTCTTTTGTCTGCATCTCGCTGTTTTCGGCTAACTTCCTGATTTCATCTGCAATTATTGCAAATCCCCTGCCGTGGATTCCCGCATGCGCTGCTTCTATTGCAGTATTAATTGCCAGTAAATCGGTACGTGAAGACAAATTATCGAGTATTTCCACAATCTTAAGAACCTGGTTCGATGTATTCTCTATCCTGGTTATTGCAGTAATGGTATTTTTTACTGAAATATTGCCTTCCCTGGAAATCTTGAGTAAGTAACTCGATAATTCATTTGCTTTTGTCGTATTATTATTGACCGAAATAATACTTCTGGCCATTTCCTGCATTGCAGCGGATGTTTCTTCAACAAAACTCACCTGATTCTCGATTAGTATTGAAATCTTTTCAATTCCGTTGAGCATAATTTCCAATTGTTTACTTGTGTTCTCGACCACTCGCATTTGATTGTTGATATTCTCGGTTATTGCTATTATTGATGTCACCATTTCTTCTACAGCTGCCGATGTATGAATAAGATTTTGGCTTAATGAATCGGACGAATTCGAGACGGTAAGTGAACTCTCTTTAATCTGCTTCAGAATTTCTTTGAGTTTATCCATGAGTGTATTAATCATATCACTGAGGTCACCGACCTCGTCATACTGGATAATGCTTATCCGTTTGGAAAGGTCCTCCTTTCCCGTTAAAATATCTTTTATGGTCGATCGCTGGTTTCTTATCTGGATGGTGAGTTCCCGGGAGAACAGGAACACAATAATAAAACCGATTAAAAATAAACCGGTAAATGAGATAATAAAAAACAGGGTATATTCCAGGAACCTGTTATTCCCTGTTTTGTAGGGAAATTGAATCCTGGAAACGATAGCTTCCTTTTTTTGCCCCTCCATAATAGAACACAGATAATTTTTATAATTATCCGCTGCTTCGGTGAGTGATATTTTCTTTTCACTCACCGCTTCCATCTGGTTTGAGTAATAGTTTTCCCTGGCAAGAAAAATACTTGTAAACCGCAGAAAAAAACTGAATGAATAAAGAATTATAAAGGAAAAAAGCAGTACATTTTTTATCCTTAACCCGATTTTACTTCGTTGTTCATCTTTATAATAGATATTCAACAGTTTTCTTGGCCCGGACAGAATCTGATTGGAAATCGTAATATGGCCAAAGGAATACAATAAAGCACTTGCGGTCATAAAAAGAGTCCAGGATAACTCCCTTATTTCAAAAAAGGAATATAGAAGACTGCTTGCTATAATAGTGAAAATGTGGCTTCCCAGGGTTCCAAGAACCGTCAATATAATAAGGTAAAAAGAAAATTTCTTTATAACATATCTCGCTTTGTCATACAATTCCCCGGATACGGTCTCGTTGTTATTTATCATACCGATTACCTTTTCCAGCGGTTTTAAGTAAAAATAAAAAATAACACCAAGAATCACCATAACCGGTGCAAGTGTTATAAGCATAAAAATGATAATGCCACGGATATATTCATTAAAGGTGCCGTAATTATAAAAAATAATTTTACCATAGTCCTTGAGACACAATATAATAAGTGACATAACCAACCTGAAAAGCAGATTAAAAACGATAATTTTTTTTGTCGTATCCATTCGTTTCATAACAATCTCCATTTTCCGCTATCCAGTATACAGGATTAAGCATTTTTTTTCCAGACACCCTGAACTTTTTAAATATAATTTAGAATCATATAATAGCAAGAAAGGTTGATACATTCATGATTAAGAATTTTCCGCATAAGTATCCGATATATCACCTTTCAAATACAGATTTCTCATTGTATTATATTGAATTTTCCCACTGGTTGTATAGAGGATTGATCCTCGTTTTACTGCGATAAATTTATCAATCAGCAAACCAATATTCTTGATTACCAGACTTGTAAGCTTTTCATCCAATTGTATTTTTTCTTCTTGTGTAATGGAATTGACCTCATATATGACAATAAGTTCCGTATTCCCTGTACCTGTGTCTGATGGATTTAATGGTATACAGACGGCATTGGGCCGTTGGAGTAATCTGGAATCAATAAGAAGGGATTCTATTTCATGTGAAAAAAAATTTTCACCATTCATGATAAACATCGTGTCCGCCCTTCCCAGGATTACCAGCTTTTCATCCATAAAATAACCGACATCCAGGGTATTATAGTATCCTTCCTCATCTGTTTTTTTTATTTTTTTCCCTTTTACAAGGGAGTGTGCGGATACGGAATCACCTTTTATTTTTATTACCCCTCCTGCACCTTCAACAGCTTCATCATATTCGATTTTAACCTCTGTTCCTTCAATAACAGTACCGACCGTAGGGAAGGAACGTTCATTTATTGTACTTACGGAATAACCTTCAAAAAGTTTTGAAATACTCACTGCCAGGGTGGATTCTGCCAGTCCATAGCAGGGTGAAAGTACATTTTCTTTAAGGCCGTACTTTTTAAAGGTAGCCAGAAACCTTTCCAGGGTGGTAATATTCACCGGCTCCGCCCCAACGCCTATCCACTTTAAGGATTCGAGGGAAACACCTTCCAGTCTTTTTTCGTTATACCGGTGGAGAATGATTTCCAGGACGGAATTCGTCATACAACACATGTCGATTTTATATGTCGATATCATACGCATGAAATCAAACATCCGCTTCATAAAAAAAACAGGGGATATCATGATTATGGCCGTCTGCGTGAAAAGGCTTAAGAGAAATGAACCGACGAGCCCCATATCATGGTAAAGGGGAAGCCAGTGCCCCACATGGGTGAATTCAGGGTGCAGTTTAAGCCGTATGAATATTCCCCGGATATTATTCAAGAGGTTCCTGAATGTAATGACAACACCTTTCGGGGTTGACATGCTTCCCGAGGTAAATTGAACAAAAGCCGTATCATCATACAGGGGAAGATTCCCCGGTACCGATTCATCCCTGTCCTCACTTATCCCGTCAAAAAGATTATGCATAATAATCATATCCAGCTTATGGTTCCGCTCCTCACATATCGCTTCTATGTAAGGAACTTCATTATTGTAGCATATATAGGTGGTGAACCAGGGAATGATTTCCCTGATCCTGTTTATATATATATCCCGGGAAAAAAAAGCGGAACGGGGCGGCAGGGTGGACGGTATCGCTCCCAACAGGATAAGCGCCAGCCAGACAATGATAAACTGAATATCCGTCTGTGCAGATAAAAGGACATATGTCCCTTTTTTTATTCCATATTCGTCCAGTTTCTTTGCACAATTTATTGCCCTGTAATAAATATCACTATAAGGATAATATACTATTTTATTCACCTGGTCCTCATAGATATGAATACCCCGTGATTGACAGGTCTTAAGATTGGTCAGAATATGTGTAAAGTCAAATGACGGTTCAAGGAAGTACTCTACGAATTGTTTGCTTTCCTGATCTGTCATAAGCTGAATTCCTCCAGATTCTGGATGGCTTTGTATAGATCCGATACGGTTTTTATGGTTTGCAGTTTCTGCATTGGCAAAATAACATCATACTCGTTTTCTATCTTCCCGACCAGTTCCATAATCTGGATGGAATTCAGATTAAGATCTTCGACAAGGTTTTGTTCAGGTACAATCACTTTCTTGTTCTTCATAACGGATAAAAGGAATTCATTTACCTTCTCAATACGGTCATTCATATTTATTATACACTCCTTCTTTCAAAAAAAATCATTTTTATGTTTTTCAAAAATACTAAGAGCATAATCAAGATCTTCCTGTTTATGTGTGGCAATATAGCTTGTTCTGAAACCGGAATTTTTCTCGGGAACGGCAGGAGGCAGTACGGGATTTACATACACCCCGTTTTCCATAAACCTTTTGTAGGCAGCCATGGCAAGTGTTTCATTTCCGAATATCACCGGTACAATCTGCGTCCCTTTATATACCGCATTATATCCCATCGAATGCAGCGCATCTGCCATATATCGTGCTTTCTTAAGCACCTCTCCTCTTAATTCCGGTCTTTCCTCGATTATCTTCAATACCGCGAGGACCGATGCGATTGAAGCAGGCGGGAGGCTTGCCGAAAATATGTGAGGGCTTGAAGTATGTTTGATAAAATCAATCACTTCCCTTTTCCCGGCAATAAAACCGCCGATCGATGCGAAACTTTTACTGAATGTACCCATAATCAGATCGACTTTATCCTCCACACCCATCATCTCACAGACACCCCTCCCCTTTGCACCGAAAACACCTACCCCATGGGCTTCATCAATAAATGTACGTGCATGATATTTTTCTGCCAATTCAATTATTTTTACAAGATCTGCCAGTACCCCTTCCATACTGAATACGGAATCGGTGACAATCATCTTGCTTTTTTCCTTTAACCTGGATAAAACAAATTCGAGATGCTTCATGTCATTGTGACGGTAAACAGTATAATCGGCTCCTGACAATTTTGCAGCATCAAATAAACTCCGGTGATTCCTCTGGTCAAAGACAAGAACATCGCCGGGGCAGGCAAGCGCGGATATTCCTGCAAGATTCGTCTGGTATCCCGTACTGCAGAGGATGACCGCTTCCCTGTTATAAAAGCGGGCCAGTACTTCCTCCAGTTCCAGGTGGATATCAAGAGTGCCGTTTAAAAGCGGGGAGCCCGAACACCCGGTACCGTACTTTTCGATTGCTTTTATGGCAGCTTCCTTTACTTCGGGATATGTCGCAGCACCAAGATATGAATTGGTCCCGAGCAGAACGACCCGATCGATGTTGTCCATTTTCATCGACGATTCCTGGGCGCTTTTAAAAACCGGGTAAAAATTGTATATATCCGCCAGGCGGACATAATTTGTTCTCTGGTACCTGGATACCTTTGAAAATATATCTTCCCGGGGCAGCATGTATTGATCCGATTTTATTTTCAGCAGATAACGGGGATAATCAAAGGTATTTGCATCGTAATTCTTAAAAGGTTTGTGGAGCTGCGTATCCGGATGACTGATATCATTATACAGGAGTTTTGCCAGTGCCCCGGAATACCTTTTATTTTTCGCATGCTTGATAAAATAGACAAGGGGAATTACCCTTGCCCCCATATCCATTTTGAGTGAGTAATTCGTTATACCAAGATTGAAATAGTTCTTTTTCAAATCGATGGCCCGCTGAATACGGACCAGCAGCCCGGCCCTGTATAAATTCATTTCACGGTAATGGGGTACCGAATAATCCGTCCCAAAATTCAACCCATAGCAGGTAGTATCATCAAATAAGGATAACATGAAGCTGATAATCCTGTTGTCTTTCTTGAATACCAATACCTCGCTGACTCCCTTTAAGTATTTTGCCGATGCGGAAAAATACCGTCCGTTTAATACTTCCCGTTGATAATCCGGAGCCTTTTGATGGACATTCTGCCAGAGTGCGGTCATAACCGGGACAATATCCTCATAACCGGAAATAAACTCATAATCGATTCCGAACTTTTCCTTCAGATTCTTTACATACCGCTTTAAAGGTATCCGTATCCTTTTTTTCACGTCGGATAAGTACTGGTCTGCATTTCCCCACCTGATCTCTATTTCCGTGTCGGGAAAACCGGGAACGGGATAATACCCGGCCGGGATGAGGATTTCCTTATAAAAGGGATAATGATGCAACGGTATATCCCTTACAACCTGGATATCAACATCCTTTTCAGATGCAATCACATCCATTTCTTTTACCAGTAACTTGAGAATATCCGGGTAATATTCTTCGCTTTTCACCGCACTCCCTTCACAGATCCCTGCAAATGAACCGCATTCAAGGGTTTTGAATTTCATAAATTGCGGATACCATTTTTTTATTGATGGAAGAACCGGCTTTAATTTTTTATCCATTGTAGAGAAATCAGTATCAATAATATAGAGATTTGACCTCCCGGCTTCTTCCTGCCCGGAAAAATAACGAAGGTATATGGTGAGAATGTCATTGATTTTCGAATCTTCTACAATTCTTAGATTATTATATTTCAGATGGATGGATAGTGCTAAATCGGCATTCCACGTTTCCGGTCTGATTTTAGATAAAGATACTATTCTTTCAACTTCTATGTTCTTCATAACACCAATTTATAGCTAGCTAGTATTAATTTTAGTTAAAATGGATATGCCATGCAAGGTTTTTATCATAAAAGTTCCGGGATTAGAAAAACATGTTAAATGGAAAGAATACTGTTTTCGGGTGGGAATTCGAGGATTTTTATCCAATCCCGACGAAACTCTACAATGAAAACGATGTCGATTACCTTTCTTTATCCGTAAAACCACTCAATAGTCAAAAACCGGTTCCCGAAACCGTACCCCTGTCGTAAAGCAGTCTGGACAAAACATAAGAAAGCGACTATACATTGAAGGAATAAAGATGAAAACATCGGCGGCAAGTACATTGATTGGATACGGTTATTTTTAATGGGAGTAAGATACGGGTACCTTCCCTATCCCTGCGACTTGAAACAAATGAGATGAGGGGGCTGTCTCAACGAGTGGAAAAAATCAAAGACTGGTGAATGGAAGTGATCGATATAATAAAGTATGATGATAAAAAGTACAGGACCCAGGTAATAGAACTCTGGAAAGCAGTTTTCGGTTATAAAGAAGCCAGAAATGATCCCGGGACATCCATTGATAAAAAACTGGCAGTACATGATGACTTGTTTTATCTTGCCGGGGAATCAAATCGAATAATTGGCACAATAATGGCAGGTTATGACGGCCACCGGGGATGGATCTATTCGCTTGCAGTACTCCCGGAGAAAAGGAAGCAACAGGTCGGAACCATATTGTTGAAATATATCGAAGAAAAATTGAAAAATCTGGGTTGCCTGAAAATCAATCTACAAATTCTTAAAAGCAATGTAGCGGTGAAAGAGTTTTATGAAAAGAATGGGTATAAGGTCGAAGAGAGAATCAGTATGGGGAAAGTGCTTGAAGAACATAGCTCCGCAAATTATTTAATGGAAGAAAAGGGAAACCACAGATTACAATAGAGTAGAGCCAGGTTACAGTTTCGTCAGTTTTTCAGGATGTGTGTTACTCCCGCAAGCGAAAGGTAATCCTGTAGAACCGATGTGGAACTCAATACTTGCAGGTATCGTGTATCAGCATATCAGCGTGGAAAGTCTAAGACGGGAATTACAGCGAAATGGACA
>JAFGQK010000155.1 GCA_016935735.1 Spirochaetales bacterium
AATCCTAATTTTATACCTGTCGCTTTAAGATAATTCAAGATTTGGGCTTTATGTTTATTATTTAATTCTTTAACAGCTTTTATTTCTGTGTATTCAGTGTGTTCCGTGGTTTTTAAAACCTGTTATGGCGTTCGCACCCGATCGGATTATTAAGTGGCACAATTATCCACAATGTAGTAATATAAAAAATATAAGGAGAGAGTATGCCATACCCGCACGGTTTAACTGAATGCCCCTGCAAAAAGAAAAAATGTCCCCGCCACGGGAATTGTGAGGAGTGTATACCCTACCATAAAAATAAAGGGAAATTACCGTATTGTGAGAGAAAGGGCTTCTTAAAGAAGCTGGAAAAGGGTAAAATAAATAAAAAGAGATAAATATGCATCATGACATAAGGAACATATTTCTAAAATATCATAACCTGCATTATGAAAAAAAACTGTATTCCTGGTATAATCTCATCATGCCGGTTTTAATACTTTTATTTTTATTGGGAGCTTTCTTTGCTATAAATTTCCGGTAACCCCGGTAACAATACTTTTTTACTTGAAATTTTATCCGTGATAGACGAGAGTATAATAGTAATTCTTCTTATGTAAGCGGTAATTGGAGTTCTTTCTGTGTTGAGCCCGATTATAGTTTTTATAAGATGGAGCCGTTGAATACGTATTGGCAGGAGGCTTTATGCAACCTTCCCTCCCGGGAAAGATAATTATTTCGAAAAGGGAAATAAGAAATGTTAAAAAAGTGCCGTTTCTGGAATTAAAAAACGGCCGGCTCCAGGGAGTAGTATCGAGCGGCTCGGATATCATGAGGGTGTATGTTTCCTTTATTCAGGCAGGAGATTTTCAATTCAATTGCAGGACAAACAATAACAGACCCTGTGCAGGTATCGGTGCGAATTATTTCTGTAAACATATCACAACTTTGATTACTGAAAGCTGTAAACAATATGGGATTCCCGCAATAGCAAAATACCTGAAAATACCGGAGGTACAATCAGTGAATGATATTTTTACCCATATCAAACCCAGGAAAACAGATGAACATGCTGCGGATATATTTTCCAGGTTTCTCGATTACCTGCGATTCCTGGAGCTCGAACCTCTTGGTATTCCTGTTCCTGAAATGGACTGGTATATATAGAAAGTAAACCTTGTTGAAGAGTACCTTATACATTACAATCGTGCTTCAACAGTGGATTAAAAGTCAAGGATAAGGAATGGAATGTGTTGCATTATTAAAGAATATAGTATCGAATGGAGAGACTCATACATCTTTAGCTCTTCTGAATGATTATATCGATCATATCGATAATTGCCTGTTAACCGGATTCTCGAATTTATCAGGGGATCAGCTTGACCGGTTGAAATCATTGATACGTATTTTTAACAATACCCCGCTTGAAGAGAAGCTGGCAGACAGTATGGATTCACTCATCAATAATATTTTTTCTCAAAAACTATTCCTGTCCATAGCTGTTATCAGAAATATACTCCTCACATTGAAATATAATCTACTGGTTTCTTCCTGTAAAGAAAATCCAACCGGGAATTCAGGGGAAATAGCATTTGACGGTGAGTTGTTAAAACAGGATGACAGCAGCAGTGTTCAGGATACTATTTCAAACTGGTTAACCGAACTTGCAATCACGGGATTTAACAATATAGTCGAGGAAAAACTGGTCGGCATCGTAAAAGCAATCCCCGTATTAGTCCGCAATAAGGAACTGACCGGCCAGACCGCGCTTATTACCGGCTTTGTCGATGACCTGTTTAGAAATTGCATCTCTGATGCAGCGGCTATCCCATTAACCCGGTGGAGTGATTTATGGATGAAGGCTTTTGTAAATACAAGAATGGACGCCATCACTGTTAAAACAAGGAAAATATCCGGGACTCTCTTTTTAGTTGGTCTTGATCTGAAAACGAATGTGAATCTGGCACAGGTAAAGTTTTACGGCATACTGGAATGCGGCTCCCAGAACAATTTTGTCAGGATTCACAGGACCAATTTTAAGGTGGATTTGATCCAGGATGAAGAAATCTGGTATCTTTTTCAGAATTCTAAAAACATACTGAGCCATTATTGCCGGAACAAGAGTATACTATGTAAAGATATTGTACTTACAGAAAATAATGATTTATTATTGGATGAGGATGATATTAAAACAGGTAAAAGTTTTGATCTGTTAAAAAAACTCAAGGAACATTTTACGGAAAGTTCTTCCATTACAGGGGAAAGGAAGAGAAACATGACAGGCTGCCATCCCGTTTTTATTGAAAAACCTTTTTTCCTTGAAAAAATTAGAATTAAAAAGCAGGACAATCAATTGTTTATTGCATTGCCTGATTTCACGGTTCCGGTGGCCATGAATAAGATCGATTCTTCATCACTGGTAAATGAAAAATCCCTGAAATCTGCTCAATCAGTATTCGGGCTTTTACGATATGATGCGGAAACCTGGCAATTCCAGCCAATGGTTTATACTACCGGGAAGGAGCCGGATAAGTGTATTTTTAATTTTTCCGCAAGTGCAGAAGAAATAGAAAAGATTACGGCCAAATCGACACTGGCAATACTCAGGGAAAGGGCAAGCCGTCTTTTAAGGGGGTAATTGATAAGGATATTATGGGCGACAAGGCATTTAACCAGAAAAGACAGATTATTTACTGGCAGCTTCTTTCCACAATTTCAGGGCAAAACGAAAAAACATCAAACATCCGGAATATTATAGGAGAAATCCTGACAGAACTGGACCTCCCGGAAATTATCCTGGATCCCTACATCAGTATTGATAATCTGCTTACCCGTTATCCGGACCTGGAAGGTTCTTTCAGAAAAAAGCTTATTCCTGATTCCGGGAATAACGAAACAGGTACCGGCGAAAAGTCAGATACGGAAGCGCTAAAGAATACGCTGGTATATTCAAAGATAGTACTGGATATTTTCGGGCCAAATACCCGGACTCCATCAATAACCGCGGAGCAATACAACCAGTGGCTCAAGGATGTCGGTTTTCTCGAACAGGCATTCGGTTACCCGCCCGGGGGATTACGGGGTTCCCGGGGTACAGGTCCCGGCGGCGGCGGGGGATCGTTCATCGATGAAGAACAATTGAAAACCACCCTTGGTGCAATAGACAAGGACTTAATCGATAGAATGAAATTACGGGAGGTGCTGAATGACGATGCCCTGGCCAGGAAACTCACCCCGTCCATCGGTATCGTTGAACAGCTTTTGAGGGATAAGGCGAATTTGTCCGGCAGGGCCCTGGAAAACGCAAAATCCATTATCAGGCAATATATCGAGGAAGTTGCAGAGATATTGAAAAAACAGGTTGTGGAAGCAAAAACAGGAAAAATCGACCGTTCAGTACCCCCGAAAAAGATTTTCAGCAACCTGGATATGACAAAGACTATCTGGAAAAACCTTATTAACTGGGATGCTGAAAAAAAGAAACTGTATGTGAACCAGCTTTTCTATAAGCATACGGCAAAACTGAAGCACCCGAAAAGAATCATCGTCCTGGTGGATCAGTCGGGTTCCATGGTTGATGCAATGGTCCAGTGTACTATCATCGCTTCCATTTTCTCCGGGCTGCCCCATGTCGATGTCCATCTGTTAGCTTTTGATACGCGGGTTCTTGATTTAACACCATGGGTTTGCGATCCCTTTGAGGTTCTCCTACGAACCCAATTAGGCGGCGGGACCAATATATATTATGCACTGCAGGTTGCATCAGAAAAAATAGAAGAACCGGAGAACACGGTCCTTGTATTAATCACTGATTTTTATGAAGGCGGGGAAAACCAGAATTTACTGGATTATATTAAAAGCTTAAGGGAACAAAGAGTCCTTTTTATTCCTGTCGGGGCTGTCACCAGCTCCGGCTATTTCAGTGTTAACCAATGGTTTCGAAAAAAACTTGATTCTTTAGGGTGTCCTGTATTAACGGGAAGTCCGGGAAAATTGATCATCCAATTAAAGAATTTTATCGGATAGGAGGGAACGATGTCTGAAGATCAGAAAATTTTAAGAATGCCGGCAGAACAAAAATACTTAAAAGAGCTGGAATACCTCGAGTCAATTGACAGTGCCGTAAAACCCTTTTCCTGGCGCCTGTCCCCAAAGGTTGTCAGGGCCTTTGTATTGGGCGCATCACCAAATGAAAAATATGATTATAAAATAGAACAAAAATGGTACGGGGATCCGGCTATTGTGGAAAGGGCAATTGTCACCCTGGCTTCGGACCGGGGACTTCTTCTTATCGGGGCGCCGGGAACAGGCAAAAGCTGGCTGGCTGAATTGCTTTCCGCGGCAATCAGCAGCAACTCCACCTATGTTGTCCAGGGAACGGCAGGAACAACAGAAGATCACATAAAATATTCCTGGAATGTGGCAATGGTCATTGCAGAAGGCCAGTCCATGGAATCCCTCATCCCGTCTCCTATCATGACCTCGATGACTCATGGGTATTTAGGCCGGTTTGAAGAACTTACCCGTTGTTCTTCGGATGTGCAGGATTCCCTCATATCCATACTCAGTGAAAAGTATATCGCGATTCCCGAACTAAAGAAAGAAAATGTGATTTTTGCCCAGCCGGGTTTCAATATTATCGCAACAGCAAACAGCAGGGACCGGGGGGTGAATGATCTGTCCAGCGCACTCAAGCGGAGGTTTAATTTCGTTCATATCCCCATTGTTACAAATAAGAAAATGGAAAAGGAAATTATCGAGTTCAGGACAAAGGATCTTATTAACCGCCACGGGTTTGATGTCGAGATTCCTCCCTCATTACTGGACATTTTACTCCAGACCTTTTCTGATTTGCGGGAGGCAAACCTTACTGCATCCTCGGATGATCAGAAACTGGAGGCATCTTTATCCACGGCAGAACAGATCGGTGTGCTGGAAGACTCGATTCTGAATGGTTCGTACTTTGGAACGAATAAAATCGAACCGGGGTTCCTGGCCCGGTCGCTTATCGGCACACTGGTAAGGAGGGTCCCGGAGGATGTATCGGTCATGAACAAATTCTGGTTCGATGTCGTGGAAAAGCACAGCAAGGACAAAAAAGGGGAGTGGAAGGATTTTTTTGACGGCGGTGTGAAAACAATGGAATTATATAAAAAGTAGCGGAACAGGAAGAAGATGAAAACATATAAGGGGTTGAAAGAATACCTGTTCGAATGTGCGAAGAAATATCAACTGGAGAGTGACCGGAATATTACCGGGATCATCTCTGCGTTAGTCGATGATGTTGAAAAAGCACTTTCTGAACATCTTGAGATTTTTCCCGTGTGTCATCATTCCCCGGCCTCGGCGTTCCATATGATTAAGCGTCTTCAGGAAAAGCCTTTCAAAGCGATATATATGGAACTGTGTGAAGACATGATTACTCATACAGGGAACCTTAAAGGTTGCACACTCCCGGTCGCCCTGCAGGCTTTTGCCGGTAAATCCGATGCATATCCCGGGAAGCTGGCTCCTTACAGCGTTATCGCCCCGTTATCCGTGGCTTCTGCCGAATACCAGGCGATTGCGTATGCGTTGCAGAATAAGGTGGAACTTGTTTTCGTTGACCGGGCTGCCGATTATATCTTTCAATGGGAAGAAAAAGAGAGTGTGGAAGGTGAACCCTCGAAAATCGATGAAGAAAACGATTTACACAAAGGCTCTTATGGTATACGGGTAGGCGATGTCACCCCGACGTTTAAAGAATTTTTTGATTTTATGCTTAAAAATGCAAGGGTAAAACATTTTTCCGAATGGTGGGATCAGTATGTGGACCGGGTAATTATTGAAAGTGACTATTCTGTGTACCGGGAAGTGATGTACCTGATAGGAAGTTTATTCCGGCGGCTGGGGAGAAATGAAAAGGATACGAAGACCGACCGGCTGCGGGAACAATATATGTGGACAAGAATAAAATCCCATATGAAGAAAAAGAATATGAAACCGGATGATGCACTCTATGTCTGCGGTGCCATTCATGCAGTGAGTGATGTCAGGGAGTATGGGGTGAATAACAACCTGCTGTGGGAGATTCCTTCCCGTACTGATACCGAATGGCTTTACGGTATTGTTCCATCCAGTTTCCTGGCTATCGAATATCAGTTTTCAAACGCACCCGGGACCATGTCATTGTCGGAAACAACATTACAGAAGAGTCTGAAAGAAAACAAGTTGAAATCTTTTACCCTGGAAACCGGGAAAAAACCGGGTGAGAAAAAGGCAGTAAAAAGCAGTAAAAAAGAGCTAACGATACAAGCAGGAGAAACGACGGAAAAAGACAATACGGCCACACTAAAGGATTATTTGGTCCGGCCGCCCGCTCTGCTGGAAGAAGATAAAGCCCAGTTGATTGCCTGGTGCTCCCGGATTGTGGCCATGGCCCGGAGGAACGGATACATGGCGAGTACCGCAGATTCCATTTCCATCTTTGAAACGTCGATACTCCTGGCAAAAATACGGGACCGTAATTTCCCTTCTATTTTTGACTTCCAGGATGCGGCTGTCACATGCCTGGAAAAAGACTATACCCCGAAAAAACACAATATAGAGAATCTCTGCGGAATCATGCTGGGTCATGACAGGATCGGGACTGTCGGCTATGAATCGTTGCCCCCTTTAGTACAGAATATTTATGACCGTCTTAAACGCATCGAAGATATCAATATAGAAACAAAAACGACGCAAAGGGTGTTAATGGATTTTCATAAAAATCCCGGGTACAGGGATTGTTCGGATGTTTTATGGAGATTACAGTACCTTATCGGCAGCCAGGTGGCTACGCCGATTATGGGAAAAAAAGAGCTGGGTTACGAAGCCTCCCAGGAATCGTGGGATATCCGGATCGGGAAATACCAGGGGCAGGTCATCCAGCTGGGTTATGAAGGGGTGACACTGGAGCAGGTCATCGAGCAGCGGATCCAGAAAAATGCTTATTCATCCGCGGCAACACCCCTTGACATCCTGGTACTTATAAAAGACAGCCTCCTGTTTCTTTTTAATGAAAAGCTGGTGAACAGCCTGGGAAAACATGCCCTTTCCGTATTGCTTGAATCCACGGATGTGCAGGATGCCCCGGAAATATTTATTATGATCCGGGAATTTATTGCGTATTATCAATCCGGAGCCAGGCCATTACCGGACTGGCTGAATCAGTATGTATCACAGGGATACGCACATTATATAAGCCTGTTGCCCGGTGCCTTTGCCGACCGGGGAGTCAATCCGGGGCAGTTGTGCGGTATGCTGAGTTTTGTGTTTAATCTCGAATCCCTGGCTCTGGCCTCGGGCTGCAACCGGGAACAGCTTTTTGTTTCCATAAACCAGATTGCAGAGAATGAACTTGACCCCAGGAAAGCCGGCCTGCTTTACAGTGCAAAATGGCTGCTTAAAATGAAAGACTTGAATGAACTGGATGAGTTTCTTAACCGGTTATTTGAAACGAAACTGATGAACCGGGCTTTGCCTGATTACCTGAACGGGTTTCTTTTAGCCCTGGATTTCGCCGTGAACCTGGCACCTTTTATAGCCCGGGTTATGGCCAAAATATTCGGTCTGCTGGATAATGATATCCTTATGCCCCTTGTAACCGGTATTATCCTGATGTGCCGGTCTCATAAAAATATTGAAATGGTTCTTGCCGAAGCCGGTAAAATGTACGGGAACAATCTGGAACAGCTGGTGAACTCGGAATATGTCTGGGAACAAAAAAAGGAAAAAGAAACATCGCTGCCGGAGACCGGGTATAATGAAAATGCACAAACCATGAGGGAGTTGATCTGGCAGAATAAAGCCATTATCAATGGATATGCCTTTATTCTGGGAGAAACAGAGATGGAGTGGGGTGAACCGGATGATACCGGCAGTAGTTGAAATCTTTCACAAAGTTTATAAAAGACCTGCTAAAATAGGGGCAAGTATAGCCAATATTATGGATTACACTTGCATAGTTTAGCAGATGATGCTTTATCATTAAATTTATACGGTGAATCCTTCAAATTGCTGATATCCGCAGAAAAATTGTAATAGGAGCCTTCGTAATCAGTATAATTGTACAGACACAAATTTCTTAGTCCCTTTAGTAGTCTAAGAGAACTTGTTTTATTATTAATTCCTATCCCGTTTAAATATTTCGAATTTAAATCGTTACAATCTGAAAAAATTACATATGGTTGTCCGCTATAATCTATATGCTCATAAAGTACGGCAAAAGGGTTTAAATGATAACTTGTCCAGTAACATGATGAAAGATTATTATCAAATTTATATTTTTCTAAATCAGGAATATTTTCAAAAACAAGAATTCCTTTTCCATCATAATTAGGATCTTTAAAGAAAAAAGCTGATTTGTATTCAAGTCCATAAATTTTTATTGAAGAAGTCTGGTCATTAATACTAAAATCCTTAAAATTGGGAATCGAAAATGGTTGGTCAGCAGGATATTGATCAAGATCATAATAATCAATAGTATACGAAAAACCTTTATAATTCTTTTCCGTATAAAGTATCATGTATATAGTGATACCTCTGGATTGAGCCCTGGCTGTAGCTTCAGGGTTTAAGCAATAAGATTCATCTGTTTCCTGTATCTCTTCTATTATATTGTTTTGTGTTTCCTCCAATCGGCAGCCATAGAACATCAGGATTAGAAAACCAGTAAAAAAAATGATGAAATTAAAAATTTTATTCATAAAATACTCCTTTATTAAATTATATACTGCCATTCTTAGCTTACAAAATAAAAAATGTCAAGAATGTCAGGAAAAAATTAGAAAACTTAAAATGGGTAAGGTTTTCTTGACGCCGGACATAAAAGGGACTACACTTTATACTATGAAGCGTGAAAGATATATCTTTATTGCATGTATCTTCTTTTCATTCCTTTTCCTTCCTTCTTCGGATACTACACAACTTGTAAAGGAAGAAGTTTCTGCCCGGATTATCACTATTTCCGATGATGGAAAAGAAATCACGATCAACAGGGGAAAAGCAGATAACCTGATTCCCGGCTCGGAAGTGATTATCCGTCCGAACCGGGGGCCCGGCTATGCAAAGATTGAATGGGACATCTACTTTGCCCTGGGGACGATTAAAAAGATCGATGAAACCAGCTCGGTGGCTGCAATTACCGACAGGAAAGACACGATTCAACCCGGTGATTATTGTGCTGTTTATGGAAAGGTTCCTGCAAACCTGATGCAGACGGATATCGGACGAATCGCGCTTTTTGATATTGTATTCCTGGACTATGGGTATGAGGAACCCTTTTTTACCCTTGGAGAACTCATTAAAGATCCTTCAAAAGAAAGGATGGACCGGATTACCGGAGATCTTCTTGAAGAAATACATTTCTGGGCAGCAGAGGCCGGCACCTGGTCCGATGAAAAAATACAGGGGGGTATCTTCAATGGCATGTCCTGGGGTGAAGCGCTTGAACAAAGCGGAAAGGAAGAGATAGAGGAATTCCTTGAATTTGTAAGCTATTTCCCGGGAAATTATATTAATTACAGCTGGATCTTCATCGATATCTATATTTCGTGGATGACAAGCGGGACACTTTCCGGTGAACCGGAAAAAAAGAAGAACCAGGCCGCACCATATGCCGATAGTGGTGACTCAATGGTGCTGGAAGGGAAATACCAGGAGGCGATCGAAGAGTACAAAAAAGCCATCGATATCCTGCCCGAGTATGCCTATGCAAAGGAGCGTTTACAGCTTGTCAACAATATGCTGAAACACATGAAAATGATCGAACTGGATCCAGGGGATGTGATTACAAAATATGATCTTGGGACGGAGTACTACGACCTCGATCTTTACCAGGAGGCACTTACCCAGTTTATTGAAGCAAAAGACCTGGGATATGAAAACCGGGACTTAATGAAGTTTACCGGGTATACTTTTTCCGCGCTTGGGAACTATTCCCAGGCTATCGTTATATTCGAGCAGTTGAATAAAGAACTGCCGAAAAATAAAAATATCCAGAAATGGCTTACCTATGTAAAAGCCCGGGAATCACTTAGTGCGAAGGAAAATGCAGACGCCTATGTCCAGCTCGGGGATCTTCAATACAATTGGGAAGATTATGATTCGGCAATAGCGGAATATAACAAGGCCTTGAAACTCCGGCCGGACTCCCGGGACATATGGGAACGTATAGTAAAGACGACAAAGAGAAGGAATGCACATCAGTACCAGAAGTGGGCGCTGGAATACTGGCAGGAAGGCCAGTTCAAGGATGCAAGAGAATACTGGGATACGGCACTTGAGGGGTGCAGGGAAATAGATGATTTGGAGAGTGTAAAGCAGATCCTTCTCGAAATCGCCTCCAGGATGTACGACTGGTCGTTTTATGATGATGCAATCGATGTCTACAAGCAGGTCCTTGAAATCGATCCCGGGCATTATGACAGTTATATAAGCTTGAGCAACTGTTATAAGGATAAGAAGGATTATAATCTGGCGATCCAGTGGGTAGAAGGAGGGATCAAGGTCGATCCCGGTGATGCATGGGGATATAATATCCTGGGATATATTTATCTACAGGAAAAAGAATTGGATAAAGCAGTCGTGCAATTAAAAAAAGCGGTTGAACTGGACAGGAACTATAAATACCCCAATTATAACCTTGCCACCGCATATATATTCAAAGGCAATTATGCAGAAGCACAGGGGTATTTACGGCGTGCCCTGGAAATTGACAAGGATTACTGGGATGCACGCCACGATCTTACGGATATCGAATGTGTTATGGAAACAACACAGCTACTGGATCTGAATGCCAATAATATCGATGCACGGCTCAGGTTTGCCCGGGCGTTGTTCAATCTTCATGATTATGATACATGCATCACGGAACTTCTCCGTGTTCTTAAAATGAAGCGGAAGAACGTCACTGCCCTGAAATACCTCGGGTATGCCTATACAAGACTGGGTGATTATAAAGAGGGGCGTTCCTTCCTGGAACAGGCAAAGCAGATAGATTCCACCCCGGGAATAACATCGTGGCTTCTCTATAATGAAGCGCAGGCCCTGCTGCAAAAGAATCCGGATGACCCGGAAGCATACATGAAACTGGGTGAAGACGATCTTTTCTGGGAGTATTACGATGATGCACTTGTCGATTTTGAAAATGCCCAGGAAAAGGGAGCTGATCCCCAACGGGTATTCGACATGATGGAGAAAGCAAGAACCGGGAACGAAGCCAAGAAAACCTATAAAATTTCGACCGATTATTATAACAGGGCAGAGTATGACAAGGCCCTGGAATACGCCGGGAAAGCATTCAATCTTTATAAAAAGATAGGGGCCAAAGAGGGAACTGTCTGGGTGCTGTTACGGATGGGGTGGTGTTATGCGAATATGTACAGACATGAAGTGGCCAGGGAAAAATACGAGGAAGCAGGGAACATTGCAAAGGAACTGGGGGATGATGTTCTTTATGCCCATTATATTTCCAGTGTGGGAGATTATTATAAAAACCTCGGTGATTTTGAGAGTGCCCTGGAGTACAAACAGCAAGCCCAGGAACTGTACCACAAAAGTAATGACTTGATTAATGAAGCGAGTATGACCCTGTCGAGTATCGGATACATCTTCGGGACAATGGGAGAGTTCGACACAATGATCGAATACTATGAACGTGCGCTTTCAATCCACAGTAATATGATGAATTACAGCGGTGAGGCATCGGCGCTGAACGATATCGGCGGTGCATATGCGGATGACGGTGACTATTCCAAAGCCCTGGAATACAAATTCAAAGCCCTCCGTACTGCACAGGATTATAACGATACATGGACAGAACTGTGGGCATACCGTGGGATCGGGGATATCTACTTTGACCTCGGGGATTCGGATAATGCCGTAAAAAGTTTTAACCATTATTCGGCTATTGCCACTGCCCTGGGAAGTAAATCCGACAGGGCAATCGCATTGAACGATCTCGGGAGGGTTTACCTCGAATATACGAAAAATTATGATGAGGCATCCAGGCTTTTTCAGGAATCATATAATCTTGCTGAAATTACCGGCTACACCCTTATGCAGGGTGTAGCCACTTCCAATATCGGCGTTGTGTATTCCAAAAAGGGCCAGTATAACAAAGCCCTTGAATATCATGACAAAGGCTTTGAAATTCTTAAGTCATTAAACGACAGTTATACGCAAATGCAGGGATTGAACGAAAAAGGGGAAACCCTGTTTGAAATGAAGCGGTACAAGGAAGCCCTCGAGTGCCATCTTGCATCGATTGCCCTGTGTGAAACGCTGAACAATAAAGCGGAAAAATGGAAATATGAATTGAATGCGGGAAAGACCTGTGAAAAGCTGAACAGGACAGGAGAAGCAATTACCTATTACAAACAATCGATTGAAACACTTTCAGGGATCAAGAAAAAGATAAAGAGTGACGCACTCCGCAAGGGTTTTTCCGACCAGGACAGGCAGATCGATGTGTATAAACGGCTTATCGATCTTTTGATAAAAAACGACAGGGCAGATGAAGCCTTCAGCTATATCGAGGAAAGCAAATCCAGGATAATAAAAGACTCATTCGGTGATGTAAAACCCGTGGCGGATAATAATGAACTGAAAGAAACCCTTTCGAATGTGGATAAAATTGAAAAAAAGAGAGAAGCCCTGGAAAAACAGCTTCAGGAAGAAAAGAAAAAGCCGGCAGGGGAACAGGATGCCACGAAAATAGAAATCCTCACCAATACCCTTGCTTCTACAGAAGGTGAGTTCAACCAGTGGATGCTCAAACTCAAGTTCAAGAACAGGAAAATGTACGATGCCCTTACCATCAATCCCACCACCCTGGGCGATATCCAGGACGAGATACCGGCAAATACCCTTATCCTCGAGTATTTCATTTCCTCGGATCAACTTTACATCTTCTGTATCGGAAAGAATTATTTTTTTGCCAGATCTGTCCGCATCGCCGAGGATGAACTTGTCGAACGAATCCGGGATTTTCTTGCACTCTGTACTTCTGTCAGGCAGATGAAAAAGAAGGACCTCGATACACAGTCCGTGAAACTCTACAATATCCTCTTCCGTCCTGTGGAAGATCAGATGAACAAATTCGAAAATATCGTGGTGGTGCCGTTCGGCATTCTCTATTACCTTCCCTTTCATGCGCTTATTCGTGAACAGGGGGGAAAAAAGGAGTATGTGCTGGAAACAAGGCGAATATCTTATACGACATCCGCCACATTTTCGGATGTTTTAAAGGAAACGGGCAAAAAGCTTAAGGCAATGCTTGCCCTGGGAAATCCGGATGGGAGCCTTCCTGCAGCGACCAGGGAAGTCGAACTTCTCAAGTCGTCTGTTTTCAAGGAGAGCGCTCTTGTCTGGACGGGGGGAGAGGCCACAAAATCCAATTTTCTTGACCATGCAAAAGAATATGACATTGTTCACCTGGCAACCCATGGTGTCATTCTGAATAATCCCCTGCAATCATACCTTCTTTTTGCCGGAACAAACGAAGACGAACAGCGGCTTACCTTACTCGAAGTAGCCGGCTATACATCGCTAAGGGAAAAAACCGGCCTGGTTTTCCTTTCCGCATGCAAGACAGCGATGGAATCGACCGGGGGAAACGGATCCGAACTCATTTCCCTGGCCGAAGCATTTGCGATGGCAGGCCCGCCTACCCTTGTCGCCACCCTCTGGGAAGTGAATGATGTGTCTACCTCGAAAGTGGTACTCAAGTTTTACGAAGAACTCACCGGGGGGAAAAAGGATAAGCTTGAGGCATTACGGAGTGCGCAGATGATGCTTATAGGCGATAAAAACTTTTCCCATCCATATTTCTGGGCACCGTTCATCATGCTTGGGAACTGGAGGTAGGTTGCGCATTACCTCTTACAGAAATTCAAAGAGGCAGGACTATCGTCTTTTAAAACCGGATAATTTCTTGAGAATTACCTTTTTAAAGTGGGGTGTTAAGTAAATTTCCCAATTAATCACTTTTTTCCACTATAAAAAGAGGAAAAAATTCTTAGCATGGATTATATTTGAAGAATACAGGTATTTTTAAGGAGGTTTTTGTATGAAAAACATTTTTTTTCTTTTCTGTAGTGGATTGATTCTTATTACCCTTGCAGGATGTCCGCCACCTTCCGATGGCGGGAGTATCCTGAATGTGTTTAAAGGGACAATTACCGTGCCTGATGCCGCGTACTGGACTAATATTAAACTGGGAGCCTTCTCGGGCGGGGATGGTGGTGAGTATCCGGGCCTGGATTACAATAATAATAGCGGGACTGTGTATACGTACAGAATGTGCTATTACCAGTCGGGTGATGAATCCGATGTTTCAATTCCCAGGGTAGATGGGGCCAGTTCAACTATTAACTCATCTGGAGAATTATCCCGGGACTATACCTTTGAATTACCGGAAACATTGCCCGGGGAAGCTGAAGCGTATTTTGTTGTCTGTTTTTACGATGACAATCTTGATGGAAACCTTGACTTGAAGGATTCCTCGGATCCCGGCATTATAACTCTCGGAGAGTATAGCAGGTTTCCGACAAAAGATACCTTTGACGAGGAAGAGAATCCCACGACAATTACCATATTTTATTTTTCCGAGAGTGTGGGCTTTGGGGGTGGTTCGGGTAATTATAAATATACTGGTTATGATGATAGTGCTTATAATGAGTACAATGAGCTTACTTCCGAATATAATACGGAGATTGATTTTACTATTACAGATTATACAGCATGGTAACCGGAAGCTATACTTAATTTTTCCTTATAATTTTGTAATAAAGGATAATGGGCGCCGGGCTTCTTAAAAAAAATCAGAAGATGAGTAAAACGATTCTTTTACCTCTTTGTGGCGTGGGGATAAAATTACTGCTCTCAGGATGCACAGGGCTGCTTTTGACGCTTTCCCAGCCCCCGGCGACAGTCCCATGGCTTGTCTGGTTTGCCTTTCTCCCGCTTTTCTTTGTTCTTACCCGCTCTTCATTTCAGCAGGCTTTTATTTTTACTTTTATATCCGGTTTTGTTTATTATTCACTCTCTTTCCAATGGGTAATCGCCTTCCAACGTTTTGCCCTACTCTTTGTCGCTGTTTTAGGGAATTTCCTTTTTTTTGTTCTGCCTCTTCTCCTTATCCGTGTTTTCCTGCGAAAGCCATTTTTATCATTCATGATATCCCCATCAATCTGGGTCATATTCGAATACTGCAAGCAATGGTGGTTGTTGAAATTTCCGTTTGGTATTCTCGGTTATACCCAGTATGGCTGGATTCAATTAATTCAAATAACGGATATTACCGGTGTTCTCGGGATATCATGGATAATTGTCTTTCTTAATGTTCTTGTTTTTCGCATTATCTATCTTCTTTTATATGATTCCCCTAAGGAACAGATAAAACCACTTCTTGTCCACTTTGCAGTTATTGTATGTACTTTCGGCCTGCTTCTTCTTTATAGCGGTCTGCAATTCAGCATAAAAAAATACGATACGGATAATCGGTTAAAAGCAGGATTTGCACAGACTCTTTTCCATCCGAAAGTAAAATGGGAAACAAAATCCGAAGCATATTCAGCGATTATAAAGTCAATGATCGAAGACCTTTCCGGCCTGGGTGTTGATCTTGTCCTGTTTCCCGAGCTTACCATCGAACGGCCGTTAACCCTCGATACTACCATACGGTTGCGTGATAACGCAGCTATTCTTAACAACCTTTCGGATCTGGCAGAATCGGGAGATACCCATATTCTCTTCGGATGCATTGAACTTACGAAGGATGAAACAGGTATAAAGCGGTATAATTCGGCGTTCCTCTTTTCAAAAGACGGGAGCCTGGCAGGACGATACAGAAAACAGGTGCTGGTACCTTTTGGGGAATTCTATCCTTTCGGCCCGCTCTTCCCCTGGCTTAGAAAGTATATCTTATCTACCACAGATGCAGCGGAATTGGAACCTGGCAGGGAGGCTTCATTATTTCATATGACGAATAAAAAAGGGGAAATTCTCTCTTTCGGTGTCTTAATCTGTTTTGAAAGTGCATATGCTGATATTTCCCGGAAATATGCTCTGCAGAATGCAGATTTTATCGTCAATATCACGAACGATTACTGGTCGCTTTCCAGTATTGCAATGTATCAACATGCAATTATAGCGGTGTTCCGGGCAATTGAAACCAGGAAACCCATGCTCCGTATCAGTAACGGGGGCTTTAGCTGTTATATAAATGAATTCGGGAAATATGCCTCGAGTATCCCCATTTTTAAATCCGGACTCATGACAGGGATTGTCCGGACCCTTCAAAACCAGGGAAAAACGTTGTACACTCTCCTGGGCGATTGGCTTGTCATAGCATCAATTTTCGCATGCTTATTTATTATGGGGTATCTTTTTATTAAGGAACATTACCATTCTTTCGGAAAAAGAAATAAGAAAAGAACTCAAATAAAAATGAAAAAATCAGGTAATGCTTGTAGTTATTAAAATCCAATCCATAATAGATATAAGAAATTGCTACTAAAAATTCTTAATATCTATTATCTTGGATATAGGATTGTAGTAATTAAACCACATTCGTCATGAAAGGGGAATTATGAGAAAAATCATTATCTTTCTTATAATGTTACTCTGCTCTTACCTGGTGCATGCTAATCCGGGTTCATATCATTCCGGTTCCTCCGGTATGCTTGTTCCTTTCAGGATAAATACGGTCACTCTTTTAAGTGAAGAAATCGATATAACGATAGATAAATTTCAGGATTATATATACTTTGTTCAATTCAACTGCTCCTTTGAACTCATGAACGTGTCCGGTAAAAAACTGAAAATAAAAATAGGTTTCCCTGTACAGTATAGTTCTCATCAATCGGCATACGGGCAGATATGGCTTAGAGAGGAGTACCAGGATGACCTTACCCTTCATATAAACGGAAATACCGCATCGTATGAATCGACGATTTACGGTCTGGATCCGGAACCCGAGGTAGACGACATCCTTTATGAAGAACTCTATTTCTTTGATGTCGATTTTGATAGCAACGAACGGAAACATATCGATGTGAGGTATTCAATGACTGTCTATTCCGGATTACCCGGAAGCGATACAATTATATATGTTCTTACTACGGCAAAAACCTGGAAAGGACCGATAGAGAAGGCAACGTTCAGAATTTCCTGCTCATTCCCGGTTGCGAATCCGGAACAGTGTTTTAAAAAATTCGGGGTACCGGTAAAGATTGATAACAGCAATCCCCCGGGAACCGTGATTACTTTTGTTTTTCACAAGTTTGTCCCGGAAAGTAATTTACAGTTTTCAATGTACCTCCTGGATAGTGAGAAGAGTTCTCCCGGCGGTAACACGGTTGTCATGCAGGAAGATACCCTGCAGCAAGCCCTCGCGCTTCTTGAGCAATCAAATTCTTTTTATTCAGCATATAAAATCAATGCAATCCTGGATAAATATAAGAAGAGCAGTAAACAGGAAAAGGAAAAAAGCACTATTGACAGCGGGATGATTGAGCATACATATGCGGTACTGTCGGATTTTTATAATGGAATGCTCGACAATTCTCTTTTACCATTATCCTTTAAAATGAGTATTATTTCTTACTATGATAAAAATAATTCAATTGTACTGAATTCGGCACAGATTGGTGTATTACACGAATTGGATAACAATGAAAAAAAGAGCAAGACACGGTACAGGATAGATCAAATAAAAAGGATTGCACGATTGCTGGAAAACAATAAAGGAAACAGGAAGATGTTCGGTACAGCATGTGTCCTCGCCGAATTTCTCCAACTTGTTAACCGGTCAGACTACAAGGAGTATTTTGCGGCTGCCCGTTTTCCCGGGGACAAAGAAAGCAAGGTTCTCGAGCATTATTATACGGGAATTCTCACCGATGTATTTGCAGAAGAGAATCTGGACAATCGTTATATTAATCGAATTTTTTATTATCTCGAGACGTACTATCCGCCCCTTTTGGACTTTTTTACCAGGCAGATTGAAATCTACACCAATAAAATCTGGCATACCGTCAAGGCAGGGGACAGGAAGAAGCTGGAATATGTCCTGAACAAATGCGATGTCAGGGAGACCATGGGGTTCGGTCTGGATTTTAATGAACACGAGGATCTGGTACGGAAGGCATACTATGTCCTTGCAAATAGTTATATCCGGGAAAATCCGGAAAAGGCTGTCGAATTATATGAACAGGCGTTTCTCTATACATGGTCAAATACGGAAGATATTGTAACCCCTTCCTATCTTCTTGCCATCGATCTTTTCGAATGGGAGCATGAAGGGGAAGCGAATGCCCCCTGTTATTATATTGCGTATAATATGTGCTGTGCCTGTACCCTGTCAGGGGACATCCCGTCGGCGTTAAAGTGGCTCCGGGTTTCTCTCCGGTTGAATGTCGGTTTACAGAATATCATTCTTTCCGATAAGGACATTCGTGTGCTGCGCAACGAGTATTCTGCTGATTTTAACAGAATAGTGGAAGATGAACTCGGTATTTCCCTGGGGCCGGCAACAGTGAAAAAAACTTTGACAAGGGAAGAAGCCCTGACCATGACTCTCGAAGAAAGCCTCTATGAAGCCATATGGGAAGGAAACGTTGATGCGGTGAAGAAACTTGTCGAATCCGGTGCAGAGGTAAACAAAATGGTGGAAGGTACCACACCGCTTATTATTGCTTCAAGGACGGGTAATCTTTCCATAGTCCGCTTCCTTTTATCACATAAAGCAGATGTCACTATAACGACCAGGTCCGGGTACAGTGCTTTCCTGCCGGCACTTTATGATAATAATACGGAAATCGTTAAACTTTTTTTGAATGCAGGGGTTAATCTGAAAGCGGATTGTTATAAGGAAACCTATCCTTTGCATGTCGCCACAGACCGGCAGAACCTGGAATTGATAATTCTTTTTATTCAAAATGGAATTAGTGTGAATCAAAAGAACAGCTCCGGGAGAACACCGCTTATGAATGCCGCCGGAAACGGAAATATGGATATTGCCCGGTACCTTATTCAAAACAAAGCCGGGCTTAATGAACAGGATAACAACGGCAATACCGCACTCATGTATGCATGCTCCGGGAATTACCTCGAGCTTTTCAAATTTCTCGTTGACCAGGGGGCAACTATCAACCTGAAGAATAATGAGGGGAAAAGCGTTATCGTATGTGCCGCAGAGGAAGAAAACAGGGAAATTGTCCAATTCCTCCTTACCTGTAAACCGGTATGTACAAAAGAAGAGAATCTGTTTATTCAGAACTTCCTTGGTCAGAAACGGAATCCGGATATCGAGCTTTTACGGGCAGTGAAAGCCGGCGATCTTAAGAAGACCAGGGAATGGATAAAGCAGGGTGCACATGCGGATGCAAAAACAAAAGAGGGGTATCCGGCTCTTTTTTTTGCAGTAACAAACGGGTATAACGATATTGTAAAAGAACTTATTACAAGTGGTGCCGATGTTCATCAATGCTTTCCCGGCGAGAGGACGGTGCTTTCCATGGCTGTTTACTGCCGGCAATTTGAACTGGTCCGATACCTTGTCGAAGATAAGAAATGCCCTGTTAACCATAGAAATTTGAGTGGATCCTACACGGTTATTGGAAGTGCGCTCAGGATAAAAGACCCGGTTGCCTGCAAAAAGATGCTGAAATACCTTTTTTCTAAGGGAGCGAAGACAAATCCCGGGATTCTCCGGGAAGCAATCCGGGATAGCACTACCACTTCATTGCAGATACTTGTCGAAAATGGGGCGGATATAGATGGTACGGTAGACTGGGGATATAATGATACGCCTCTTATGTTTGCAGTGGAAAAAAGCAAACCGGAAATGGTCCGGTGGCTCATTACCCATGGAGCGGATATAAACAAGGGGAATAATTACAGGGATACCCCCTTATTCAAAGCAGTCACACATAATAATTCACGTATGGTAAAACTTCTTCTTCGTGAAGGGGCCGATATCAATCGCAAAAACATCTATAATAAGACAGCCCTTGATTACGCAGTCTCTTATAATAGAGAAGAATTGGTTACCATACTCCTGGCGTGTGGCGGTAAGTCCGGGGAATAATATATACGGCTTCATGGAAAAATCTAACATAATACTCCTATAGTAATATGAGGAATATACCCCTGTAAATTCGGGGGGGAATTCGAAAACAGGCAAAACTACTTGACATAAAAAATAGAACCACTGAATACACGGAAAACACTGAATGAAGAAGAAG